>CASFUI010000232.1 GCA_949297565.1 uncultured Eubacteriales bacterium | reverse complement strand
GGAAAGTTCTTTGAACTTTCCTATAGAACAAAAATGCTCCGCAGGATCGCAGAGACGCGGAAAGGTAATTATTCTTACGAATCCGCGCCTCGCGAAAGAGTTCGCAGGCAAACTCTTTTTGTGTGCCGCATTAACAGAGCTGTATACTGATGATTGAGACAGGAGCAATGCACTATAAACTGCATGAATTATCAGAATATTCTGAGATATACACACAATTAAGAGAAAAGATGATATGAAAGAAAAAAAGTTGAAAAAAAACAAAAAAATTTTAAAAAATGTATTGACAAATATATAATCGCATGCTAATATACAATTACAAAAAGGAAACAACAAAAAACACAAACAAAAAGTGTTAAAGTTGTAAAGGAGGTTGATTCCGTTGGAGATAATAGAATCAAATCCTCAATATGAAGGTGGTAGTGCATAGCAGTTCCCCGCAAGAAAGACCTTTCCAATATGTGAAATTACAGATAACATCATAAGATTTAGAGATGATGTAAATGTGAAAGGTTACAATAGCTGGCATTTCATATTGAACAGATACCACAAAGGTAATACAGAAGATTCCGAATTTGTGTAAAGAAACAAAGGCTGGAAAAATCTATGATTTATACAACTTGAAAGTTTCTGACATAAGAGCAGAGATTGAAAGGGAATATACTTCATACATTTTGAAGATATTGGGATAGTGAATAATCCTGATATACTGAAACTTCGTATTATTAAAGTTAAAATGTAGTAACTTTCTAAGTAAGAGACATTCTTAAAAGATTAGGATTTTTACAAGACAGAACATTGAAAAGATAATATCCGGGAAAGAAATTTATTTCCGGTAGATGAGCAATCAAAAAGATTATTCATTTAAAAATCAGAAGCTTAAAGGATTTATTCATAATAAAAATGAAAGCAAAGCAGAGAATAAAAGATTTAATATTCAATATCTTGTATGAATAATAAATCTGGTATTTAAAGCAAAACAAGTAATTTTAAAGATGATAAAATCAATAAAGCAATATGAATGAAGATGAAAAGTCATAAAAGATAGCTTATAAAAAGTAATAGATTTCAAAGAACGGATAGAATCAAAGATGTGAAATCTTATAAAGAAAATAATCAATAAGAAAAAGTCATTACGAGCAGGGAAAAAGAAAAACTGCGAAAGCAGAAAACAAAACTGTTGCATTTAATATGTAATAGTTGTCGATGAGGTTGAAACAGTTCAATCAGTTATCGAAAAGGAGAAAAAAATTGAATAACGAAGAAGAGTCTGAGAACGACCGTTGTATCAAATGAGCATATGGTTATATAATCAATAGATTACATAATCATAAAGCGTAAAAAGATATAACGGTCGTTCGATTTTTATTTTTATTTCATGCTATATTATTGAGAGTTCTTATTTTTTTCCGACATTTCTTTTTTTATATTCCTGATTACAAAGAATGCAACTATGCTGGACATCATAGCTGTGAGTATGTTGCTTGCTCCCATTACAATTCCGACGCTCTCGCTTCCCAGATTGGTAAAGTTCTGAAGAGCCCACAGAATAGGTATTCTGAAGATAAACACGCGGCAGAAGTTGCACAGAAGCGTGAGCTTTGTTTTTCCGAAACCGAACAGCAGAGCCATAACCGCACAGTTTACGCCGAGCGGAACGCATCCGCCGAAGGAATCGTATCGGAATACACGGATAATTGTTTTCTGGAATTCTTCATTAAAGCCCTCGGTGCTGTTCGCAAACAGATAAGTTATAGGGCCGGCAAATACATTTAAAACAATATACATGATAAGTCCGATAACAGATTCAATTATAAGCAGACGCCAGAAGGTGCCGAGAGCGCGTTTGATATTTCCTGCACCGCGGTTCTGGCTGATTATCGAAGCTCCGCCGTCCTGAAAGCCGTTCTGCATCTGAGTGGTTATTCCGTTTATGTTGTTGGAAATGCCAAGTGCTCCTACAGTAACAGAGCCGTAGTTTTTGCTCATTGAATTTATTACGGTTTTGCCGAGCGCGAAGGCAACCTTTTCCACAATTACAGGAAAAGAGAGACTTAACATGGGATTAACAATGTTTTTTCTGAAACGAATACTGCCGAAGCTGAAGGTAAATGCATCGTTTCCTTTTAAAAGATTGTGTATTGCCATTATAAACAGAAAAGCCTGTGATATAACGCTTGCAACTGCAATCATGGTAATATCGGCATTCAGACCGTAAATAAAAAATGCTGTTATTGAAAGCTTTAAAATAATTACAAACATGTTCAGGCGCAGGATTCGTTTTGAATTTCCGCGTGAACGCTCTATTGCTATGTAAACATTGTTGAAGAAGCTTAAAACGGTTGAAAAAAGTGTGATTACAAAATATTTTGTGCCTACTGCGATAAAATCGTCAGGTGTTCCGCAGGCTCTAAGCAGTGCAGGTGTAAATGGAAGCATACAAAGGACTGCCGCCGAACATATAGCGCATATTGCAATCAAGGTGCTTAATCGTTTTTTGACAAGTTTATAGTCGCCTGCACCGTACGCCTCACTGATTTTAAGCGAGCTTCCGACTGCCAGTCCGACGCCTATAGCGCTTATCATGTTTTGGAGCTGTGACAGGTAGGCTACCGCAGACACTGCAATGGCGCTGACATGTGATGCCATCATCGTGTCAAGTATGTTAAACAGGTGGTTAAAAAGCTGAAAAGCTGAAAGCGGTATACATACATAAAAAATAACCTTCCAGAGATTTCCGTTTAACGCAAAGTCTCTGAATTTTTTATCCTTTTCTGTCAATTCTGAACTTGCTGTATTTTGGCTGTCCATAAAAATGCTCCCTTCTTAGGTTATATTTTATTAGTAGTCATGTTCTTAAGTGTAAGTAAAATTTACTGTGATTGCAAGTGAAAAAGTCTTGATTGAGCCACAAAATACAGAAAAATAATCTGATATAAAGTGTGAAGAGTATGTTATATAAGATATAATTTAACAGTAAAGCTATATATGATTAAAATAGCCTGATTGCATTAGTATGAATATTATAAGAATAATTTGTAAGATTGTACTTAAATAAATACAATAAAATGGAAAATATAAACAAAAAGACAGTTGATTGTTGTAGCGGATGTGTTAATATATGTCTTAGGGAATGTATTTCCCAAATAATGTAAAAGGGAGTTTAAACATGAAGAAGAAGAGGCATTTTCAAAGGTGCAGGAAAGCCGTAGCATTTATGCTGGCTCTCGTAATGGTGCTGGCTTCTTTGCTGCAGATGGGTGTAACTGCGGCTACAAGAAGCGTGCAGACAAGTCTGACAATTAAAGAGTCAGATGGGTGGTTTGAGAGTGCATATGCGGAGTGGTATGCTGTGGAAGGAGCCACAGGATACAAGGCATATGTAAAGGAAGCGTCAGCTTCGGACTCAGCTTACAAACAGCTCGACAACGAGTTAATCAGGGAATATCCGGATTACTGGCGTGTAGATGCGCTTGGCTTAAAGGCGGGCAGCTACATATTAAAGGTTGAGGCTGTTTTGGAGAGCGGCTCTGTATACGCGCAGACATCAGCTATTAATGTATATGCGCATGACAGGAGCGGCTACGGATTTGTGAACGGTACATCATCAGGAGCTTACAATGATGACGGAACGCTCAAGAGCAACGCTGTGGTTTTATATATCACAGAGGAAAATAAGGACGATGTTTCACTTGAGGTTACAGGGGCAACCTCAAATCCTTGCGTTGGTATTCAGGCGATTATCAACGGATTTAAGAAGGGCAAAGACAGCAGACCTTTATGTGTGAGATTTATCGGAAATATCACAGATATGGCTGCTATGGACAAAGGTGATATTGTTATAGACGGCTGCACCAACGGAATTACGTTTGAGGGTGTCGGCGAGGACTCGACAATTAACGGCTTTGGAATAAGAATAAAAAATTCAAGCAATGTTGAGCTCAGAAATCTTGCTTTTATGAATTGTGACAGTTCAGAGGGAGATAATGTAGGACTTCAGCAGAAAAATGATCATGTATGGGTGCACAACTGTGATTTCTTTTACGGACATGCCGGCTCTGATGCAGACCAGGTAAAGGGCGACGGTGCTCTTGATACGAAGACATCTACATATGTAACACACTCATATAATCATTTTTATGATACCGGTAAGAGTAATCTTCAGGGTATGAAGAGTGAGTCTACAGAAAATTATATCACATATCATCATAACTGGTATGACCATTCAGATTCAAGACATCCAAGAATAAGAACATGTACAGTTCATATTTATAACAATTACTATGACGGTAATTCAAAATACGGGGTTGGAGCTACAATGGGCTGCTCTGTATTTGTGGAGAACAACTATTTCAGAAACTGCAAGTATCCTATGTTAATGGCGGGCCAGGGTTCTGATATTTTTTATTCAGATACCTCAAGTGGTACATTCAGCGGCGAGAACGGCGGCGTTATCAAGGCATACGGAAATTATATCGAGGGAGCTAAGGCTGCTGTGACACAGAATGAGAGTTCTGATCAGTTTGATTTTTATCTCGCATCATCAAGGGATGAGGTTATAGACTGCACAGCTACAAAGGGAGGCTCTAAATACAGCAATTTTGATACCGCATCAAACTTTTACAGTTATACTGTTCAGTCTGCTGAGGACGCAAAGAACACAGTAGTTAATTTTGCAGGACGTATGAACGGAGGAGACTTTGAGTGGACATTTGATAATTCTGTTGATGATGAGTCGTATGAAGTAAATCAGGAGCTTAAGTCAAAGCTTATGTCATATACTTCACAGCTTAAGTCAGTGGGCGGAATGGACGGCGCTTCAAGCGAAAATCCTGGCGGCTCTGATGAAAAGCCGACAATACCGGAAGAGTCTACTGAAGAGCCAACAGAAGAGCCTGCAACACCGGAGGAAAAACCTACTGCTCCAACTGTTACAGGCACAATCACACATAACTTTACAGAGCAGGGAAAGACAAGCGATTACTTCGCGATTGAGGGCAATATGTCTTCAAGCAAGGGAACAGTTAATTACAACGGTCTTACCCTTACAGACTGCTTAAAGATTGAGAGCTCTACAAGCATTTCGTTTACAATGGAATCTGAGGGAACACTCACGCTTGTATTTAACTCTGATTTTTCAAAGAGCATCAATATAGACGGCGAAAAGATGACGGCTTCAAACGGAATTCTTACGGTTGATTTGGAGGCCGGAAGCCACACAATAACAAAGGCTGATACAGCAAATCTGTACTATATTTCCTTGACTGTACAGGACAGTTCTGAGGAGCCTACGGAAAAGCCGACAGAAAAACCGACAGAAAAACCAACAGAGGAGCCTTCAACACCGGAGGAGAAGCCGACTGTTCCAAGCGCTTCTGAAACATTTACACACAATTTTACAGAACAGGATAAGACAAGCGATTACTTTACAATTAACGGAAATCTTGCAACAAATAAGGGAACTGTTAATTATAACGGTCTTACGCTTACAAAATGTTTAAAGATTGAAAGCTCTACAAATATTTCTTTTACAATGGAATCTGAGGGAACACTTACGCTTGTATTTAACTCGGATTTCTCAAAGAGTATAAAAGTTGACGGAGAGAAGCTGACCGCATCAAACGGAATTCTCACTGTTGATTTGGAGGCCGGAAGCCACACAATAACAAAGGCAGACACAGCTAATCTATACTATATTTCTGTTACGGGACAGGGAAGCTCTGGAGAGCAGCCTACAACACCGGAAGAGAAACCGACAAATCCGGGAGGAGATACAGGAGATAATGATGATGAGGTGCGTGAGGAAGCGCCTGATTACAAGGCTGGAGATATTTATGTCTCTGTAAGCGGAACTTCATCTGCGGCAGGTACCTTTGAAGACCCTATGGATTTGGTGACTGCTATAAATACTGTAAATGCAGGAAATACAATATGGATGTTTTCAGGTACATACTATGCATATGAGATGTACAATGCTCCTATCATAATTGATGAGAGCAACAGCGGAAACGCTTTTGGCTATAAGAAGATAAGCAGTATTAACGGGAAGACAGTTACAATAGACTTTGAAGGAATGGCTGAGGAAGGCTCTAACAGAGGAATCACTCTTGACGGCTCATACTGGCATTTTTATGACATCGATATTTGCAATGCCGGAGATAACGGTATGCTTCTGTCAGGCGATTATAATATAATCGAACTCTGCAAATTTTACGGCAACCATGATACGGGACTGCAGCTCAGCAGATACAACACAAACTATGACAGCATTGAACAGTGGCCTTCATACAATACAATTCTTAACTGTACATCATACAACAATAAGGATTTGGCTACCTGCGAGAATGCGGACGGTTTTGCGGCAAAGCTTACATGCGGTGAGGGAAATGTATTTGACGGATGTATTTCATACTGCAACAGTGATGACGGCTGGGATTTATATGCAAAGCCTGCGACAGGTCCTATCGGTGTTGTGACAATCAAGAACTGTGTTGCGTTCGGCAACGGAAAGCTTACTGACGGTACGGGCTCGGCAAACGGCGACATGAACGGCTTTAAGCTTGGAGGCAGCAACGGCGCATGCCCTACTCCTCATGTGGTTGAGAATTGTCTTGCGTTTAACAACGGCGCGACAGGATTTACTGATAATGGAAACGGCGGAGCTGTTACAATGACTAACTGTACCGCGGTAAATAACGGAAAATATGACACAAATAAGGCGAATTACATGTGTTACAGGACGTCAGCAGACGCGAAGTACACTAACATACTGTCGGTAGCGGCTTCATCTTCATCTGCTACAGACCAGTTCAAAGGTAAGTTCAGCCATGTTCTTTATAATTATAAAGCACAGGGTTATTATTGGGTAAACCAGTGGACATGCACTGACGGAGCCAAGACTAAATACACAGGGTCTGAGGCAAGAGACAATACTGTGAGCAATTCTGATTTTGTGAGCACTGAGATTCCTGGCTACAACGCGTCAACAGGTGCTTATACGGCAGACTATCACGAGATTTTCAGAAATGATGACGGAAGCATTAATCTCGGAGGTCTGTATGAGCTTAAGACGACAAGCAGTCTCTATACTGCAGGAGAAAACGGCGGTTATATCGGCTGCAGCTTCGCAGATTAATGAAAGTATAGTACCGGCTTAAATAAAAAGCAGTTTAGGCGATACTGTATGTGAGTCATCAGATGAATTTTACATGATTTTAACGTAAAATTGATAGAGAATTTTACCTGAGCGAGGGTATACTGTTTATAAAGCGGACAGTATACCCTCTTTTGATGACGAAAGGAAAGATGCTATAAAAATAACTTTTGAAGATATAAGAAATAACAAAGCTGTGCAGACGTATATACAGAAGGCGGACGAAACACTCGCGGCACTCGGATATACGGAGCACAGCTTTTTTCGTTACCATTTTGATTTCAGAGTCATATAATATAAAAAAATACTTTGAGGAATCAAGGTGGAAAACCAATATTACCCTTATATCAATTTGCCTTTGCCGTATGAATTTGATGCACTGGAGCCGTTTATCGATAAAAAGACAATGATGCTGCATCATGATAAACATTTGCAGGCGTATATACAGCAGCTGAATGATATTCTGGAATATTATCCCGATTTGCAGAAGCTCACGCTTAAGCAGCTGATATGCATGGCGCCTTGTCTTTCGGGAAGCCTCGGCCGACAGATAAGAAACAACGCAGGCGGAGTTTATAATCACAGATTTTATTTTGATCTGCTTATGCCGGCAGAAGATGCCGGAGTGCTTGACGGGAGCATAATAAAGATAGGGGGATGCGAGAGGAAGCCTTCCGGGAGGCTTTTGCAGGCAATCAACAGAGATTTCGGTGATTACGCTTCATTTAAGAGTGAGTTTAAAAAGGCGGCAATGTCAGTGTTCGGCTCAGGCTACACATGGCTGGTATCACAGTGTAAAAATTTAAAGATAGTAAATACGGCTAATCAGGATAATCCGATGGTGGACGGCTTGAAGCCGCTTCTGGTCATCGACGTCTGGGAGCATGCGTATTATCTTAAGCACTATAACCTCAGAGCCGACTATATAGATGACTGGTTCTCCGTGGTTAATTGGAATAAAGTGAGTCAGAATTATATGTGTTTTAACTGAAAACCCGTATGAATAGTATTTATACCTAAAGTTCATTTTACTGTACAGGATAATTATGCAATAATGTTTGATGAAAAACTAAGTGAAATCAAACATGGAAGATAATTGTGTAATATCGGAAATGCAGATAAACAGGAAGGTGGTATAAATGCCGGTGAGGGATAATAATTTAAGCGGTGTTATTCGTGTATTTGTGATTTTACTTGCGGTAGTTACATTAATCGCAGCAGTGTTTCAATTTGTAACATATTACGGTTCGTCAGCAAAGAGGATAGATTCGTTTGGCAGCAACAATGTAAGCGAGCTTTTAAGCCAGATACAAAAGGCCTATGCCGATAAGGTTATTACAAATTTTAATATGCTTAAAGCTGTTGATGAACATTTTACGGAAAAAAGTATTTATGGAGATTTTTATTTTTCGGCTGAAAGAGAATATGTCAAGGGCAGGGAGATTGAGCTTGGAGCTGAGGCTGTCGTATTTATTGACAGCAGCGGTAATTACATCTCATCTGACGGTGAGAGCGGGAATATAGAGCTTGGTGTCGGAGGAATAACACTTTTTAATGAAAAAAACAGAATAGCGCAATATTGCCGGGCTGATTTCGGAAAAGAAATATTTATTTTTGCTATTCCTGTACAGACATACACTATTGACGGAAATTGTTACAACGCGCTTGGAATTGTATATACGCTTGAATATGTTCAGCACATTCTGGATATGGAGGCATACAGCGGTATGGCGGCTTTGTATGTGATGGATAAGAACGGCGATATGGCAGTGACCAGCAGAAACAGTAATGATATTTTTGAAAGCCTGGAATTTAATATACTGAAAGAGTATTATTCACAGGGATTTATATCTGAAAGAGAGCTTACTAATTCTCTCGATAATATCAGGGAGGCAAATAAGGGGAGTGTAGATATTAAAAAAGAGGAGCTGTATTATTTTGAGTATGAGCCGGTTGCGAATACGGGATATGTTATTGCGTGTGAAGTCTCAAAGCGCGTGGCACAGCTCCCGATGTCGGATTATAAGCATATGGTTACACGTTCTTTCGGAATAATGTATATATTTGTTGCTGTTTCCTTCGGTATAGCTTTGATGTGCGGGATAGCGGCAAGAACGGATAGAATAAAGAACAAGATTCGACTTGAAGCGGAGCGCAAGGCAAACAAGGATAAGAGCGATTTCCTGTCGGCGGTGTCTCACGATATAAGAACGCCTATGAACGCGATTATAGGAATGACAAATATAGCGCTTGAGAATATGGATAATCAGATAAAAATAAAGAATTGCCTTTTGAAAATCAGGTATGCGGGAGAGCACTTATACACGCTGATAAACGATATTCTTGATATTTCAGCTATGGAAAACGGAAAAATGAAGCTTTGTCCGGAGGCGGTAAGTGTAAATGATATTGCGGAAAATCTTATGACATTTCTTGCTCCGCAGGCTGAAGCAAAAGAACAGAAAATAACCGTAAACATGAAAAATATTATCAGTGAATATGTGTATATTGATGTACGAAGGCTTAATCAGGTATATATAAATATTCTTTCAAATGCAGTTAAATATACGCCTAAAGGCGGAAATATTGAGGTGCAGTTCGATGAGCTTAAATCTGATAATCCCGGAAAGGTGATACTTGTATATTCGGTAAAAGATGACGGAATAGGAATGTCCGAGGATTTTGTTAAAATTATTTTCTGTCAGTTTACGCGTGCTATGGACGTTAAGAGCAGACAGGAAGAGGGAACAGGACTTGGAATGGCTATTGCCAAGCAGATTGTAGATGAGATGGACGGAAAAATAGATATAAAGAGTACCGAGGGAGAGGGCTCTACATTTACAGTTATGATTGAGGCGGATACGGCTGAGCCGCCGGAGACGGTTGATTGTAAAGAACAGAGGGAAAATTCAGACACAGATTTAATTGTTCATGGGAGCGGCGGAGTCTCAGAGGACGAAGGTATAAAGTGCATAGAGGGCATGAGCGTTCTTATTGCCGAGGATAATGATTTGAACTGGGAGGTAATAAGCGAGCAGTTAAAAAGCTACGGAATAAATGCAAAGCGTGCATGCAACGGCGCGGAATGTGTCAGAATATTTTCTGAGAGCAATGTGCGGGACTTTGATGTGATTTTTATGGATTTGCGCATGCCTGTTATGGATGGACTGAGAGCGGCAAGTGAGATAAGAAAACTTGATCGTGAAGACGCCGGAGATATTCCTGTTATTGCAATGACTGCAAGCACTCTTTCAGATGATATAAAGCTTTGCATGGATGCGGGAATGCAGGGACATGTCGCAAAGCCTATTGATATAAAAGAGGTGGTTAAAGTCCTTTGCAAGGTTAAAAAAAAGTGTTGACATCTATTTATAGTAGTGCTATAAATACACATAACAGAAAGTTAAATGCTATGAACAGAACAGTTTATCCGTAAATGTTTCATTTCAGAGAGCCGTCGGAAGGTGTGAGACGGTATGTAATTGCGGGTAATATCCTCTGCGAGCAGTACACTGAAATTTGCCGGAGGCAAAGATTAAGTGTCACCGGGTTTCTACCGTTATATGGAAGCTTATTGTTCCGGCTCGGACGCTTTTGAATATGCTTATGCATGTGTACATATTGTGTCGGGGCGGGAGATAGGACAGAGTGGTCGTCGTATGACGGCAATCAAAGTGGTATCGCGGAAGTCAGAACTTTCGTCTTTGAGTGTGCTTTAAACATGGATTGACATGTTTCTGGTATATTTAAGGGCGAAAGTTTTTTGACGTAAAGACTTTTGCAAAAACGGAGGCTTTGTTGAGGCATAAAGCGTTGGACTTTCTGAATAATAAATAATACGGTAAAACGGTATAACAAAAAACCGTTAAGGAAGGAGAAAAACAAAATGAATGGTTTAGTTATTATTTTAATCGGAATCATTTGTTTAGGCGCAGGCTATCTTTTATACGGCCGCTGGCTTGCCAAAAAATGGGGAATCGACCCGAAAGCAAAGACACCTGCGTACACACATGAGGACGGTCAGGACTATGTTCCATCGTCTAAATTTACGGTATTTGCACATCAGTTTTCGTCCATAGCGGGCGCAGGACCTGTAACCGGTCCTATCCTCGCATCTGTGTTCGGCTGGGTGCCTGTTTTACTCTGGCTGATTGTCGGCGGACTTTTCTTCGGAGCAGTTCAGGATTTCGGCGCTCTGTATGCCTCAGTTAAAAATGAGGGCAAGTCAATGGGTATGATTATTGAAAAGTACATAGGCAGAACAGGAAGAAAGCTTTTTATGCTTTTCTGCTGGCTGTTTACTCTTCTTGTCATAGCAGCCTTCACTGATATGGTTGCGGGAACATTCGTAGCTAAGGGCGTTGAGGGTATGACAGAAACAACTGCCAACGCGGACGCGTCTGCCGCTTCTATTTCAATGCTGTTTATCGTTGTTGCTATCATTTTCGGTCTTTTTCAGAAGTCAATTCAGAAGGCCGGAAAAAAGATGAACGAGTGGGTAAAGGCAATCGTCGCAATAGTTCTTCTCGTTATTATGTTCGCTATTGGTATGGCTCTTCCTATATATGCAACAAAGACTGCATGGATTTACATTATCATGGCTTACCTGTTCCTTGCGTCAGTAATGCCTATGTGGCTTTTAATGCAGCCTAGAGATTATATGACAACATTCATGCTTCTCGGTATGATTATCGGCGCTGTGCTCGGCGTTGTTGTTGCCAATCCAAGCATGAACTTAAATGCGTTTAACGGCTTTACAGTGGGAAGCGGCGCAAGCGCGCAGATGCTGTTCCCTACACTGTTTGTAACTATCGCATGCGGTGCCGTATCAGGTTTCCACAGCCTTGTGTCTTCAGGCACATCATCAAAGACAATAAGCAATGAAAAGGATATGCCTATGGTAGGCTACGGCGCTATGGTGGTTGAGTCTCTGCTCGGCATTATTGCTCTTGTAGTTGTTGGCGCGGTTGCTGTAAACGGCACAAATCCTACAGGTACTCCGTTTGCCATTTTCTCATCAGGCGTAGCAGGTTTCCTTGAAAAGCTTGGCGTTCCTGTGCATGTGGCAACAGTATTTATGACAATGTGTGTTTCTGCTCTTGCCCTGACATCTCTTGATTCAGTTGCAAGAATCGGACGTATGTCTTTCCAGGAATTATTCTATGGTGACAGCACAGATCCGTCTACGATGACACCTGTTCAGAGAGTGCTCACAAACAAGTATTTCGCCACTGT
>CASFUI010000231.1 GCA_949297565.1 uncultured Eubacteriales bacterium | reverse complement strand
TGCTTATGCAGCGCAAGAATATCTGATGCCGATAATTCAAAATATTCAAAAGCATTGCTGGTCGATTTAAACTGAAACCGTGCAATGTGAAGGAGAATCCAGCGGTATGAATTATCGGAGCGCCTCATTCTCAGAACCATATCCGTCTCCTGCCCCTCTCTCAAGTGGTGCGCCACATCAATAAAATCGTCCAAATCAACCTGATGTATGGATTCCATTATAGAATTGACAGTTGAAATTCCTATAAAACGGTACATCTCTTCATTCGCCGTAATAATGTTATAATTAGTGTCGATAATTGCATGACCGTCAATCAGCTCATATTTTTCTATAATGTTTTTTTCCATAAAACCTCTCCGTTCCTCTCTCTTTACTTCTGCGCGCCGATGTCTTTATACCCGCATAAATTCTCAGGATTTCTATGACTCACATATATTTTATCTGGACATTATATCCCTCTGCAGCGCTTCAAGATAGTGCACCAGCACTCCTTTTGAGCTGTGTATCTGATAATTTTTATCCACCTCATCATATGTGAAGCTCTTTCTTCCTCCATTCTGCCCCCTGTCCCAAAAATTTATTATATCACAATACGGTATATAATAAAACTCATCTCTGGAAGAAAAATACAAAATAATAAACGCTATTCCCTGCTGTTTCTCGAAATCAGACATGAATTTTATCTGGTGGGGATGAATGTTCTGAAGCGGAAACGTATCAACGGCTGTTTCTTTTGCATCAAAACACACAGGAATTCCCTGAACTACCCCTATATAGTCCACTGTACTTTTCTGGTCAAAATATGCAAGCGTAATATGCCGCGTATCCTTATCAATATGAATAGGCTTTATCGGAGTAGGTATTTTCTGAATAAGTCCAAGACCCGACGCGTGATATTTTTCATTGCTTAAATTTATAAAATCCTCTAATGCAGAGCCTCTAAGTCCTCTGGAATTCCAGGTGCCCATAATTTTTCTCCCTTTAAAACATCGATAAACTCTTGCGGCACAGGCGTTTTTATACAAAGCTGTCCGTCTTTCCCGTCCTGCGGAATATTCAGCTCAAAAGCATGAAGCATCTGGCTGGTAATATTGTATTTTTTTCTGAAATATTTATTTAATTCTAAATCTCCGTATTTTTCATCGCCCGCAATAGGATGTCCTGTATAAGCAAGATGGGCGCGTATCTGATGTGTTTTTCCCGTGATAAGATGCACCTTTAAAAGCGTTATATGGTCATTTCCGCACACAGGAACATATTCGGTCTCAATTTCAGAGTATTTTTTATTGTCATTAATATCGCTTACACCGCCAAAAACCGTAACCTTATTTGAAACCTTATCTTTGTATAAATATCCATTTATTAAATTTCTTTCTGTCACCTTTCCCTTTACAATACATATATAGTATTTTGCTATTGTTCTGTCACGGAATGCCTGCGACATCCTCTGAAGCCCGGCAACTGATTTTCCGGCCACAACTATTCCGCTGGTGTTGCGGTCGAGACGGTTGCATATACCGGGTTTATATGCCGAAGCTGTGTTGTAATGACCTTTGTCCAGCAAATATCTCTCTATATACTCAACTAAGGATACATCGTTTTTATCCGCTTTTTGTGAGAGCATTCCTGACGGTTTATTCACCGCGAGAAAATCATCATTTTCATATAACACCGAAAGCTTGATCGTCGAAAGCTCCTTCACATATTTTTTTGCATTTAAACTGTCCGGTTTTCCCGTAAATTTTTCAAAAGTTTCATCTGAAAAAAAAACTTTCACACAATCTCCTGACGCAATTTTTTCACTGCCGTCAGCTTTTTTTCCGTTCAATAAAATATTTTTCTTTCGTAGCATCTTATACAAAAAACTTTTGGAAGCATTTGGCATACATTTTATAAGATATTTGTCAAACCTCTGTCCTGCTTCCAGCGGGCTTACAACAAGTTCTTTCATAAAAAATCAGGTTTCCCTTCTAAAAAATAATTCGGATTACAGACACATGCCAAGCAGTGAACGCGCGTTTTTTTGAATAGTCATATTGTCAGCGCTGCGCGTTCCGTCAGAGTTTTTATCATATGAACTCTTATCATTTACATTTTCCTTATTATCGCCGTTTTTTTCTTTTTTGCCGCTCTCATCTGAGCACGCCAGACTATCCGAAAGTTTTTTTGCCCTTGCAATGAACTGCTTTTCGTCAAAATACAGCGTAACATTAACTTTACGTCCGTCATTCTGCATAAATTCTTTAAGGCTTGTCTCAAAAAGTTTTTTATCCGCCTTCTTCTCATCTGAAAGCGCTATTACTGCCGTCTCAGAAACAGCAACCGCCTGAGTTCCTATCGGTTTTTTACTGTTGGAAAATATCAGGTCATAATATAGTCCAAGCCCTCCGGACTCAGCCTCAAGCTTTGACTTTAAATCTTCTGACGCCGGATTGTGCGGCATTACCACAAAATACCCGACAGCCATTTTTGCCGCAGGCAGAACGAGAACAATAGCGGCAACGGTAAATGCATTTGCCCGCGTCTTATAAACTACAAGCCCGATAATGAGAACTGCTGCAACAACCGCAAATGCAGCAATAGTTTTTATAAGATTTATTTTTTTTCGGTATCTCAAATAGCCGAAATCACCTTTTTTTCTTTTTTCCATTGATGTTATTATCCTTTCTGCCGTTTCCTGTCCGCTGTATTTTATTGCGGGAAGTGTTAATCTTATGTCTCTTCACTTGCTGCGTCTTAGCATGAGCAGCTGAGCTCTTAAGCTTCCTCGGCGGTATAAGACATTTTTTATCAAAGCCTATAAGGTCGGTACGCCCGTATTTTATAAGTGCTTCCTTTACCAAATCATAATTCTCCGGCTTTTTGTACTGGATAAGCGCCCGCTGCATAGCCTTCTCATGCGGTGACACAGGCGTGTACACAGGCTGCATTGTCCTCGGGTCAACGCCAGTATAATACATGCATGTCGAGAGTGTCGAAGGTGTCGGGTAAAAATCCTGCACCTGCTCAGGCATATATCCCAAATCACGAATATATTCGGCAAGCTCAATCGCTTCTTTCATTGTCGAGCCGGGATGCGACGACATAAGATACGGAACAATGAACTGTTCCTTTCCTGTCTTTGCGTTTATTCTCTGGTATCTTTTAATAAATGACTGATAAACTCCGTTTGATGGTTTTCCCATATATTTCAGCACATTATCGCTTATATGTTCAGGAGCGACTCTGAGCTGTCCGCTTATATGATATTTGCACAGTTCAGACAAAAACAAATCGTCGCGGTCTGCCATACAATAGTCAAAACGTATTCCTGAACGGATAAATACCTTTTTAACACCATCGATATTCCTTAGCTTTCTCAGAAGGCTTATATAATCCCTGTGGTCAACCGTAAGATTTTTACACGGTGACGGATACAGACACTGACGGTTTGTGCAAACTCCCTTTGTGAGCTGCTTTTTGCATGACGGATGTCTGAAGTTTGCCGTAGGACCTCCTACATCGTGAATATATCCCTTAAAATCTTTATCCTTAGTCATCAAAACAGCCTCAGCGACTATTGACTCATGACTCCTTGTCTGTACAATTCTTCCCTGATGAAAGGTCAGGGCACAGAAAGAGCATCCTCCGAAACACCCACGGTTGCTTGTAATACTGAATTTAATTTCTGACAGCGCCGGGATGCCTCCCATTTTTTCATACATCGGATGATATGCCCTCATATACGGAAGAGCATAGACATCATCCATCTGAGTTGTAGTAAGCGGAAGAGCCGGAGGGTTCTGTACTATGTAACATTTTTCCTTGTATTTTTCGACAAGCGTCTTCGCGGTAAAAGCATCAGTATTTTCATGCTGTATCTTAAAGCTCTTTGCATATTCAAGCTTGTCAGAGGAAACTTTCTCGTAATCGGGTAAGGTTATAAAGTCATATAGATTTTCAGTATTCTTTGCCCTATAAACCGTCCCCTTTACATATGTTATATCAGAAACATCAATTCCGCTGTCTAAGGCGTCAGCCACCTCAACTACAGAGCGCTCCCCCATACCGTATAAAAGCAGGTCTGCGCCTGAATCTATGAGAACAGAATGCTTTATTTTATCTGACCAGTAATCATAATGCGCAAGACGGCGCAGCGACGCCTCAATCCCCCCTATAATTATAGGGCAGTCCTTATATGCCTGTTTGATCAGGTTGCAGTACACAACAACAGCATAGTCGGGACGCTTTCCGATTATCCCGCCCGGCGAGTACGCATCCGAATGGCGGCGTTTTTTGTTTACTGTGTAGTGGTTGACCATTGAATCCATATTTCCGGATGTCACAAGGAAACCGAGCCGCGGCCTCCCAAGCACTGTGACACTGTTCTTATCTTTCCAGTCAGGCTGCGCTATAATACCGACCTTATATCCAAACGCCTCAAGCACTCTGCTTATAATTGCATGCCCGAAGGAGGAATGGTCAACATAGGCATCCCCGGTAATATATACAAAATCACACTGTTCCCAGCCTCTTTTTTCCATATCCGACCGGCTGACAGGAAGAAAATCATTTACCATATTTTTATCCGTTATTATGCCGCATGCCCTGTAATACACAAAGCATTTAACATTCAAATATATCCTTTTCAATTAATATTTTTCAAAGCCTCAAGCTCCGAAGATGTAAGCTCACGGTACTCGCCCGCTTCCAAAGCCTCGTCGAGCTGAAGCGTTCCCATTGAAAGCCGTTTCAGATAAACGACCTCGCTTCCTACCGACTCGAACATTCTTTTTATCTGATGAAATTTTCCTTCGCGTATTGTTACATTTACTTCAGTAAGATTATTTTTTTCATCGTATTCTATAATTTCCAAAACCGCAGGCATAGCGGTAAAATCATCATCAACTTTAAGTCCGTCCGAAAATGCCTTAACGGTATCTTCTCTTATTATTCCGGATACTTTCGCATAATAGACCTTGTCCACATGCTTTTTGGGAGACAAAAGACTGTGAGCGAGAGCTCCGTCATTTGTAATAAGCAGAAGTCCCTCTGTATCCTTATCAAGCCGCCCCACCGGGAATAAATCCTTCCGCCGTACATTCATTAAATCAAGCACAGTTCTGGCATGCCTGTCGGTTGTTGCGGT
>CASFUI010000230.1 GCA_949297565.1 uncultured Eubacteriales bacterium | reverse complement strand
GGAATGTTTGTAGGACTGCTGGTTGTAAGCCTTGCCGAAACGCTGAAAGCGCTGCCTATTTTTATAAGGCGTGTGCGTATAGGTTCAGGACTTGGAATTGTAATTCTTATGGTCGGACTTGGAAAGGCTGTCGGACATCTCGTCTATTATCTTTTAATGTACGACTGAGGTTTCATGTATTTTGTATGCGATAATGTAAAAATGCGTGATGTGCCCCCGATTAGCAGAACAATGATTTTTTGAGAAAGAAGGTGTGTTATGGCTGTCGATGAGCAGAAAAGGAATAAAAATTACAATGCTTATGTTGAGCAGGTGACGCCAAAAGCGAGCTGTCTTAAAAACTGCGTAAAAGCATTTATAACAGGAGGTACAATATGTACAATAGGACAGGTGCTGATCTGGGCATTTAAGAACGCGGGGTTAAATAAAGATGATGCCGCATCGTGGACTACAATCTGCCTTGTTTTGGGAAGCATTATTCTTACGGGGTTAAATATCTACCCTCTTATTACAAGCTGGGGTGGAGCCGGAAGCCTCGTGCCGATAACGGGGTTTGCAAACAGTGTTGCGGCGCCTGCGATTGAGTATAAGGCAGAGGGAGAGGTGTTCGGTATAGGGTGTAAAATATTTACAATAGCCGGGCCTGTTATACTCTACGGCATTTTTTCCTCGTGGATAGCAGGAATTTTATATCTGCTGACAAAGCTTTGGATGTGAAGGAGGCTGTATGCAAAAGGGAAAGCAAAGTGTATTGTTTGATAAACCGATATTCATAGAGGCTGTGTCCTCGGTTGTGGGGAAGAAGGAAAGTGAGGGACCGCTCGGAGAGCTGTTTGACGTTGTGGTAGAGGACGAAATGTCCGGAAAAGAAAACTGGGAGAAGGCGGAGAGCGCTCTTTTGGAGCAGGCAGTTGATAAGCTTCTTATGAAAACGAGATATAAAAAAGAAGATTTAAGATATATGTTCGCTGGAGATTTGCTGGGGCAGCTCATTGCCACGTCATTCGGGGTAAGAAGATATGAGATACCTGTGTTCGGTCTTTACGGAGCATGTTCTACATTCGGCGAATCTCTGGCGCTCGGAGCCATTACAGTTTCAAGCGGAGCCGCAAATCAGGTTATAGCGGCGGCATCCAGCCATTTTGCGAGTGCCGAAAAGCAGTTCAGATATCCTCTTGAGTATGGCAATCAGAGACCGCCCGCTTCGACATGGACTGTGACCGGCTGCGGCGCTGCGGTACTCACAAATGAAACACAGCCGGTGGCGATTACGGGAATTACAACGGGAAAAATCATTGATTACGGTGTAAAGGATTCTATGAATATGGGGGCTTGTATGGCGCCTGCCGCTGCTGATTTAATTCTTGCGAATTTTGAGGATTTAGGCGTTGACGAAAAGTATTATGACTGTATTATTACAGGAGATTTAGGTATTGTTGGGAGAAAAATTCTTATAGACTTGCTCCGTGAAAAAGGGTATGACATAGCGGGACGCTATACTGATTGCGGAATTGAGATATTTGATGCCGCAACCCAGAATACTCAGGCGGGAGGGAGCGGCTGCGGCTGTTCGGCAGTCACTTTCTGTGCGTATATAATGAAAAATATAATAGGCGGAAAATGGAAACGCGTGCTGTTTGTGCCTACCGGGGCGCTTTTATCAACGGTGAGCTACAATGAGGGGGAGAGTGTTCCGGGAATTGCGCACGGTGTTATTGTTGAAAATTTAAGTTCGCAAAGCAATTAATATTTGCAGAATGGAGAAGGAAAATATGGAATTTATAAAAGCATTTATAGTCGGAGGACTTATCTGTGTTCTTGTCCAGATTTTAATGGAAAAGACAAAGCTGATGCCTGGGCGGATAATGGTGCTTTTGGTGTGCAGCGGGGTTGTTCTTGGTGCTGTCGGACTGTATGAGCCTTTTCAGGAGTTTGCAGGAGCGGGAGCTTCTGTTCCTCTTCTGGGCTTCGGAAATGTTTTGTGGAAGGGAATTAAAACTGCCGTTGATGAAGAGGGAGCGCTGGGGCTTTTTAAAGGCGGTTTTGCCGCATGTGCGGTCGGTGTATCGGCGGCGTTGCTGTTTGGATATATTGCGTCATGGGTTTTTAAACCTCATATGAAAAAGAAATAATAAAGAAATATATGATTTTAATAAATAATGAGCCCTTATAAGTCAAATCTTGAAAATGACTTATAAGGGCTTATTATTTTGCGCTGAAAATATAAAGTTATGATACTTTGCTCAGAAGTCTAAGTTTATTGTCAGGCAAAAGAGCATTGCTCATTGTATTTAATGCCGAAGTATTTGATGAGCTTGAGCGCGTCTGTGTCTGAGTCTGAGTCGGCGCTGTCGTCTCATCAGGGTTCTGCGTTGTAGGCTCAATAGTCTGTGTGGAGTTGCCTGAGCCCTTGTGAACGCTGCACACCTTGGATAGCTGTTCCTCTGTGATTGAATACTCCTGATCCCATGTTGTGTATGTGGTCTCGTCTTCGCCTGAAGGATTGCTTACAATCTCTGCCTTTTTAATCATAATCTTAGTTGTCTTATGAGGGCAGTTTGCTGAAGCTATCTCACCGGTATCGTCACATATAGTAACCTTTATATGAACATCACACTGTTCAGTAGGGTTATTGTCTTTAGAGAAATATTCCGTCGTCAGCTGAGAGCCTCTAGGGTCCTGGTCGCAAAGCCCCTCGACAGGAAGCTTTCCTGACTGCGAGCACACAGTGGTTTCCACAATGTCATCAGGCTTTTCAAATGAGCCTGTCTCTAAATTATCGTGAATTTCCTGCATTATTGTACGCCACATTCTTCTGTGGTCAATATATCCCGACAGCTCTTTTGAATTGTCATCGTAGCCAAGCCATATTGCCGCTGTATAGTACGGAGTATATCCGCAGAACCATTTGTCGGTTACATTCTGAGTTGTACCTGTCTTTCCGGCTGTAGGCTGATTGTTGAGCTGCGCAGCCTCGGCAGTACCGTTGGCTGTAACTGATTCGAGCGCGTTTGTGAGAAGCCATGCGGTAGATTTCTTTAATACCGTGTGAGTCTGAGGAGTAGTGTTATCTAAAATAACATTTCCGTCCTTGTCCTTTACCTGAGTGTAGTAAACAGGTTTTGTGTAAACGCCCTCGTTTGCTATCGCGGCGTAGGCTGCACACATTTCAATATTGTGAACGCCGTAGGTGAGACCGCCGAGAGCGAGGGACTGAACTACGTCATGATTTCCGTTAACTGCCTCCTTAGGAGAAATAAGTGTAGTGAAGCCGAATTTCAGCAGATAGTTAAAACCTACCTGAGGAGTAATCTGTGTCAGGACTTTTACCGCAGGAACATTCTGCGACAGTTTAAGAGCTGTTC
>CASFUI010000229.1 GCA_949297565.1 uncultured Eubacteriales bacterium | reverse complement strand
TATCTTGACGGCTCATTTATACCAAAGAGCGTGTATACCAATCTCATTGAAACAGTAAATAAAAATCTTGATAAGATGCACTCCTATGTTTCTATGAGAAAGCGTGTTTTGGGAGTTGAAGAGCTTCACTTTTATGATATATATGCGTCGTTGGTTTCAGATTACAGCGTGAGAGTGGATTATGAAGAGGCTAAGAAGATGGCGCTGGAAGCACTCAGAATTCTTGGCGATGATTATATTGCAAAGGTAAAAGAGGGATACGATAACGGCTGGGTAGACGTCCGTGAAAATGAGGGTAAGCGCAGCGGTGCATTTTCGTGGGGTGCATACGGAACACATCCGTATATATTCTTAAATTACAGCGATACATTAAATGACGTGTTTACGCTGGTGCATGAGACGGGACACGCAATGCACACATACAGCTCGAATGAAGCGCAGCCGTATACCTACGCCGGTTATAAGATATTTGTGGCAGAGGTGGCGTCCACCTGTAATGAGGTAATCCTTATAGACTATCTGTTAAAGAAGAGCAGTTCTGATGAGGAGCGCAGGTATCTTATAGGACATTATCTTGAGCAGTTTAAGGGAACGCTGTTTCGCCAGACGATGTTTGCCGAGTTTGAGATGATAACTCATGAGATGGCGGAAAAAGGAGAGGTGCTGAGTGCCGACAGTCTTTGCCGTGTATATCGTGAGCTTAATGAAAAGTATTTCGGAAAAGACATGGTTATTGACGGCGAGATTTCATATGAGTGGGCGAGAATACCGCATTTTTATACTCCTTTTTATGTTTATCAGTATGCGACAGGCTTTTCTGCGGCAGTGGCGATAGCCTCAAAAATTATTGCCGGAGATAAAGACACGCTTGCAGGCTATCGCAAATTTCTTGCCGGCGGCAGCAGTATGCACCCGATAGAGCTATTAAAGCTGTGCGGAATTGATATGTCAAAGCCGCAGGTCATACAGGAGGCGCTGGATGTATTCGGAAACCTGCTGGAACAGTTTTAAATGCATGATTTTCTTGTCATACAGCTTATGGCTGAACTGTTACAAATAAAAAATAAAAATTAAATTATACTATTGACAAATATCGTAAATATATGTAAAATAGCACTTGCGTTCAGCACTTACAAAAAATCTGACAGTAAAAGTTATATTGCTGAGATATAGATGCAGAACGCAGGTGAACACATATGATTTATGCGCGAGTGGCTCAGCGGTGGAGCACCTCCTTGCCAAGGAGGGGGTCGCGGGTTCGATTCCCGTCTCGCGCTCTGAAAAGAAGGCGTACAGGATTTTTACCTGTACGCTTTTTGTCGGTTTAATTAACCTAAAACAGTCTGAACGGAGGAGTTTATGGCAAATATTGAGGATTATCTTACATGGCGCGGTGATTTGACATTTGAGCAGGATCCGTTTAATGAAGTGGATAACCTTATACTCTCACAGCTTGCGTATGTGGATTTAAAGGATATTATTCCGGCGGCGGGAAGCAGAGAGAAAATTACGCTTGAGGATGCGTGCGGAGATTTCTTTGAGCTGAATGATGAGCAGGAGCTCGAACTGGTAAAATCCTTTATATGGTACTGTCCGTTTTTTATGAAAAAAATGGCGCGGACAAGACGGTTTTCAAATATAATTCTCAGCAATTATGCCGTATATAATAATGCAGAAAAAGAGGTGCAGTTCGGCGCGTTTCTGGCTGAGCTGGGTGACGGCTCAGTCTATGTTGATTTTATGGGAACGGACGACTCGCTTATAGGCTGGAAAGAGGATTTTAATATGAGCTTTATACAGCCGATACCGTCACAGCTTGAGGCAGCTTCATATGTAAATGAAGTGCTCTTGCCGGGAAGAAAGAAAATCAGGCTCGGAGGACATTCAAAGGGCGGAAATCTTGCAATATATGCTGCTGTGAAGGCTGATCGGAAGGTGAAAAAACGGATAATAGAGGTATACAACAATGACGGACCGGGATTTGACAGGAAAATGATTGAGAGTGAGGAGTATCAGGAGATGCTGCCTAAGATAAAAACAATTGTTCCTCAGCATTCGATTGTTGGTATGCTTCTTGAACACGAGGAGCGGTATATGATAGTCAAAAGCTCACAGACAGGAGTGATGCAGCATGACGCTATGTCATGGCAGGTTATCGGAAATCATTTTGAGACGGTGCAAAGTGTGGACGATACGAGCCGAATGATGAATGAGGCTTTAAGCCGATGGATTAACGAAATGACAAGGCAGCAGAGGAGCGATTTTGTGGAAGTTCTGTTTTCTATAATAACCTCAAGCGGTGCGACTAAACTTTCAGACCTTTCGGCAGATCGTTTTAATTTTGCGGGGGCGGCTCTCAAAATGTACGGCTCCCTCGACAGAGAGACGAAAATGATGCTTCGCAGGATGCTCAAATCACTTTCAGGAGAATTTGACAAAGCGAGAAAAATGGTTAATAATAAAAAACAGAGCAGTTAAAGATAAAAATTATCGATAGTACAGAAGCGATAAGTGAAGCTGATAATATTTATTGCTCGATGGTATTTGGCTTTAACAATAAATATTTTTGGAGATATGAAAAATGACATTAGATAAACTTGAAGTAGGAAAAGATGCGTTGATAGAAACCGTAGGCGGTGAAGGTGCGCTTCGCCGCCATTTTTTGGATATGGGACTTACGCCGGGAACAGAGGTTACCCTTGTTAAAACCGCGCCTATGGGAGACCCTATGGAACTCAGGGTGAGAGGATATGAACTCACACTGAGAAAAGAGGATGCTGCAAGAATAGGAATAAAAAATGTCCATGATACCGATACTGAAAAAAAGCATTATAAACACACAAAGGACATACCTCATCCTCAGGTTGGAGAAATGGGTATATATCATGTGAGAAAAGCTGGAGATGTTCTTAAAGAGGGTGAGCCTTTGACTTTCGGCCTTATCGGAAATCAGAACTGCGGAAAGACAACTCTTTTTAATCAGCTTACGGGCTCAAATCAGCATGTTGGTAATTTTCCGGGCGTTACTGTTGACAGAAAGGATGGTACTATAAAAAATCATCCGGAGGCGACTGTAACAGACCTTCCGGGAATTTATTCGCTGTCACCGTATACGAGCGAGGAAATTGTTACAAGAGATTTTATTATTAAAAATCGTCCGCGCGGAATAATCAATATTGTCGACGCGACAAATATAGAAAGAAATCTCTATCTTACAATGCAGCTTATAGAAATGGATATTCCTATGGTGCTTGCCCTTAATATGATGGATGAGGTGCGCGAAAACGGAGGAACTATAAGAATTAACGAGCTTGAGAATATGCTCGGAATTCCCGTTGTTCCGATTTCGGCGGCAAAAAATGAGGGCATAAGCGAGCTCGTTGAACATGCCGTGCATGTGGCGAGATACGACGAGTGTCCGGGAAGGCTTGATTTTTGCGATCCTAACGGACAGAACGGACAGGCTGCCGTGCATCGCGGTATTCATGCAGTTGTTCATCTTATAGAGGACCATGCGCAAAAGAAAAAAATTCCCGTTCGTTTTGCCGCTACAAAGCTTATGGAGGGAGATAAGCTTATTCTGGAGCAGCTTGATTTGGATGATAACGAGAAAGAACTCCTCGAACATATAGTTGCCGAGATGGAAGCTGAATGCGGTAAAGACCGTGAAGCGGCTCTGGCTGACATGCGGTTTAATTTTATTGAAAAGGTATGCGGACAGACAGTGGTAAAGCCTGTTGAGAGCAAGGCTCACGCCAGAAGCGTTAAAGCGGACAGATTTCTTACAGGCAAATACACAGCCATTCCCGCTTTTATAGGAATAATGGCTCTGGTATTCTGGCTCACTTTCGGTGTATTGGGCACATGGCTTTCGGACGGACTTAGCGCGTTGATAGACTGGTTTACCGCCGTGTGTGATAAAGGGCTTTCTGATTTTGGAATTAATCCTGTGGTGCATTCTCTTGTAATTGACGGTATTTTTGCTGGTGTGGGAAGCGTGCTTAGCTTTCTTCCTGTAATAGTTGTGCTGTTTTTGTTTCTGTCTATACTTGAGGACAGCGGCTATATGGCGAGAGTAGCGTTTGTTATGGATAAGCTTTTAAGAAAAATAGGTTTGTCCGGAAGAAGTTTTGTGCCTATGCTCATAGGCTTTGGCTGTTCTGTTCCGGCAATTATGGCAACAAGGACGCTTGCGTCGGAGCGAGACAGAAAAATGACAATACTTCTGACTCCTTTTATGAGCTGTTCGGCAAAGCTTCCGATATACGCGCTTTTTACATATGCGTTTTTCCCTAAATACAGTGTGCTTGTCATGATAGGACTCTATTTTATGGGGATTATAACGGGAATATTATATGCGCTTATTCTGAAAAAGACAGCGTTTAAAGGCGAGCCTGTTCCTTTTGTAATGGAGCTGCCGAATTACAGGCTGCCGAGTCCAAAAAGTGTTGTACAGCTTATATGGGAAAAGGCAAAGGATTTTATAACCAGAGCTTTTACCATTATCTTTGTAGCGTCTATTATAATCTGGTTTCTGCAGACATTTGATGTGCGGCTCAATGTTGTTGAGGACTCGAAGGACAGCCTGCTTGCGGCGCTTGGAGGCTTTATTGCTCCTGTTTTCGCGCCTCTTGGATTTGATGACTGGAGAATATCAACAGCGCTTATTACAGGGTTTACAGCTAAGGAGAGTGTTGTGAGCACTCTTACTGTGCTTCTTGGAGGGAATACATCAATGCTGTCGTCGCTGTTTACCACAAAGACGGCTTTTGTATTTCTTGTGTTTACGCTTCTGTATACCCCTTGTGTCGCAGCTATTGCGTCGGTGCGCCGCGAAATGGGAACCAGGCGTGCAGCGGTTATGGTTGCGTTTATTCAGTGTGTTATAGCATGGATTATCGCGTTTTTGGTGAATTTAGTTTTGATGTTGGTTTGAATGGAGGACGGTGCTGGAATGGAATTTTCTAATATTTTAAGCGGCGCAATTATTCTGGTTGTTGTGATTGGTATTTATATTGCTGTTTCTTATATGAGAAATAAAAAATTAGGTGACGGCGGAGGATGTACAGGAAACTGCGCGTCGTGCAGCATGAGTCACGGCAGCACGAAGTGCTCTGAAAATACAGGCTCGGTACATGGAGACAAAAGATAGAAAAGCAGATTTAAACTTCCTTCAGTTTGATTGAAATAATGTGGTAAAAATGGTAGAATAATCACAGATATATTTTAAGTTGTGACCGGATAAAACAAAGACGTTTGAGCGGTACGGAATTGGAGGTTGTAAATGAGAAATGCAAAGAACGTAAAAAGGTCTGTTAGTTTTAGGGGGAGAATTACTGCAATGGTCTTAGGACCATTGATTGTGGCCATTATTGTAATCGGAGTTATAGGTTTGGTTGCTGTGTATAATATGGGGATGGAACGCATAAAAGAACAGCTTTATTCATACGGAATGTCGACAGTACAGAGATATGAAGCCGTTAATGATGACAAGTTTACATACAGCGGCGGTGTGTTCAAGAAGGGCGACGAGGTAATCTCAGGCAATTATGAGGTTATTGACCTTCTCAAGGAACAGACGGGAATGGAGACTACGTTATTTGCTGAGGATGTGAGAGTTGCATCGACATTAAGAGACAGCTCAGGCAACAGGCTTGATGGCTCTAAGGCGGATTCACAGATAGCGGACAGAGTTCTTAATAATGGAGAAAATGTTTTCATAAGCAATATTAATATTGCGGGAACTACATACTGCGCGTACTATCTTCCGCTTCCGCAGGACGGAAGCAATGAGATTGTGGGCATGATTTTTGTGGCGGTTACGTATGATTCTGTTATGAATATAATTATAAGCTCAGGTATGTTTATAATAGGAGCGGCTGTTATACTCATTATAGCTGCGGTTGCCATATCAATGCTTGCGACAAGAGGAATGACAAAGGCAATGGTGCATACAAGCAGTGAGATACGCAAGGTTGCGGACGGCATACTCAAGTTTGAGACTTATGAGGATGCGCAGAAAAGGGGCGATGAGATTGGCGATATGGCCAAGGCTACCAAAGAGGTGGTTGAGCATCTTACAAAGATTATCGGAAATATCGTTGATACAAGTACAAGACTTGACAGCTTTGCTGAGAAGTATGTAGACTCCTT
>CASFUI010000228.1 GCA_949297565.1 uncultured Eubacteriales bacterium | reverse complement strand
TTCCTCAATAAGCGCAGTACGAGTGATTTTTATCACTCTCTTTCATACAGAAGGGAAAATCTATATCTCACCAGACTGGCAGCGGTTGTTGCATGGCAGCTTATTATGTTTGTGCTTATGTTTCTGGCAACAGTTATTTGTTACACTATATATAATGAGTTTTTTGTTGTTGATTACGGTACAATGTTTAAGGTGTATGTTTCGGAATTTTTGTGCAATCTTCTGTGTGCGGCTGCAATTTCTTTTGCCTGCTCGCTTACGGGAAACATATTCAGCAATATATGTCTCACAGGTTTGATATTGTTCTTTCCGAGATTTATCCTTATGCTTGTTCAGCAGTTTTTGTCATCAATGGTATTTCTTGCTTCATCACAGCATTTGCTGCCGTTTTTGGACAATGATTACAACCTGCTTGTCGGTCAGGTTTTCAGCATGTTTACAAATACTTCCATGACGAAAATACTGCTTTCAAATTCAGGTATGATTTATACGCTTGTGCTTTCTGTAATATATATAGTAATCGGCTGCCTTTTGTTTATGATAAGAAAGAGCGAGACAGCGGGGAAACCTACATTGAACTGGAAGCTCCAGTTCGCGATACGCTGCATAATAGGATTTACAATAAGCGTTGTCGGAGTGCTTGTATATATTCAGATTAAAAAGGACGGCAGCGAGGGCAGTGAGCCCGGAATATTCTCTGTTGTTCTGACGTTTATTATAGCTGCGATTGTAGTCGTGGTATACGAACTTATTTCAAGCAAAAAGATACACCGTGTTATAAAGGCTGTTCCGTCGATTATAGTTTCATATGCGGCTGCAATTCTGTTTGGTATTGCGGTAAGCGCGGGAGCTGACAGAATGCTTGCGTACAGCCCCAGCGCAGATAATGTACAGTATATTAAGCTGTCTTCTTCCGACAGAATTTACGGAGGTTCAAACGACTATTTTTCAGGAGTTATTGAAAATATTAAAATTGATGATAAGGACATTATCGGGCTGATAACAGATTCACTCAAGGATAATATCAAGACAATAAACGAAAATGAAGATAATTACTGGTCAATTCTTAACTCTTCAAATTATTTTCTGTATGAGGTGTATATAAAGGACGGACCTCTCGGAAGATACAGAAATGTATATGTCAGCTCAGGCGATATACAGAAGCTTGCCGAAAAACTTACAAAGCTTGAAAATTTCTGCGATGAGTACAGAAGGCTTCCTGAGTTTGACAATGCCGTAATAAGATGGAATGAAGATATAACAGATGAGAAGAGCAGAGAAATTTATGATACTCTCCTCAAGGAGATTTCCGAGATTTCTTTTGCGGACTGGTACAGCAATGTGAATTCAAACTCAGGTATAACTATGATGGATATTGAGTTTTCGAGAGACGGAGTTGTCTATAATTCATATGTTCCGCTGACGAATAAGCTTCCTGATACAATAAATAAGTATTTGAACGCCGTGAACGAGACAACTGTTGAAAATAATAAAGAAGGCTTTGACAGCATGAAGTCTTATATTTCAGATGTGCCGTCCTATAATGGCGACAAAGAGTTTTATCTGAATATAACCGACCCTCAGACCGGAGATACTTACAGCTTATGGCAGAACGAAATAACAGACGAGAATTTGACTTCGGCGCTGCTGTCTGAGCTTGAAAGTCCTGAGAGCGATAAGGAGTTTGATTTTGACAGACCGATTGTATCGATCAGTTACTGGGATTA
>CASFUI010000227.1 GCA_949297565.1 uncultured Eubacteriales bacterium | reverse complement strand
TGCCGGCTGTACTAATCTTAAGCAGATAGCTCTGCCGACGTCGCTTAAGGTGATTGGATACGGGGCTTTCAGTCAATGCGGTAAGCTCAAAGTCAGTCTCCCTGACACTGTCGAAGCAGTCGGACAGGATGCGTTTTTAGAGGTGGAGGAAGTAGAATATCATGGAGAGCTTGAGGGCGCATATTGGGGCGCGCTGAGCGGAAACGGAGGCTGATTATGAAAAATACGGTTGATGATATTGCTGAAGAAAAGTCCGGCACCGGAAAGCACGGAATTGAAAAGAAGGATTATTATTATGCATCTTCGAGCGGTATGTGCCGTATACACGCTGTCGTATGGTATCCGGACGAGCAGAAGTATAAAAAACCTCGAGGTGTTGTGCAGATTGCGCACGGAATGATTGACCATATAGAGAGATTTGATGAGCTTGCAAGTTATTTTGCGGACAGGGGATTTGTTGCTGCCGGAAATGACCATCTTGGACATGGCGATTCCGTGAACAGTAAAGACGATTGGGGGTATTTTGCTGCCGGCAGAAATTCTGCACAGTATCTTGTAAAGGACATGTTCAGGCTTACCAGAATAATGCAGAAGAAATATCCGGGTTTGCCATATGCGCTTATAGGCCACAGTATGGGCTCATATATGGCAAGGAGATATATGATGGCATATGGAGACGAGCTTGATGCCGCGGTTATCCTTGGGACCGGAAACCAGTCAAGACTTGTGGTTGACGCTGGGCTTGCGGCGGTGCGCCTCACAGAGCTTCTGCGCGGAGAGCGTTACAGGAGCACACTTCTGAATAAAATGATGTTTGGAAAGTTCAACAGCAGGATAGCTTCGCCAAATACTTCTTCCGACTGGCTTACGCGCAGGGAGGATATTGTGAAGGAGTATGCGGCTGACGAAAAGTGCAGTTATATTTTTACCGCCAATGCATATGAGGGACTGCTTCAAATTATTAAGTACGTAATTCAGGAAAAGAATATTAAGAAAACCCCTAAAGAACTTCCGCTGCTTATTGCGTCAGGCGCTGAAGACCCTGTCGGCGATTACGGAAAGGCTGTAGATAGGCTTTACCGAAAATATCAGAAATATTTGGATGATGTGGAGCTTATTCTGTACGAAGGGTGCAGGCATGAGCTTCACAGCGAGATAAACGCACAGGAAATATTCGGGGACATATATGGCTGGCTCAGTCAGAGATTAAAAACAGCCGAATAAAAGAGTTCTCTTGAGAACTCTTTCGCGAGGCGCGGATTCGTAAGAATAATTACCTTTCCGCGCCTCCGCTCTCCTGCGTCTGCCGCAAATCTTTTTTGCCGCAGACGTTTTTGAATGTACGATGTGTTTGTATTAAATGCTGTTAATTAGCGTTTCGTATTTCGGCATTATTCCTATGCCGATAGTGGCGGGACCCGTATGGCAGCCTATTACTGCGCTTACGCGCAAATCAAAACGTTCTTTGCTCTCAACGCATTTTGTGTTGAAAGCCGCTTCAACAGCTTTTCTGAATTCGTTGCGCTCATCAATGTTTGTGGCTGACGAAACAGTAAAGTCATAGCTTTCCGGGTCGATTTTATTTGCTGTAAAATATTTTTTGCAGCTTTCAAGAACAGATGATATAGATTTTTTTCGTGTACGGCACAGACCGCTCACGTTAACCTCTCCGTTTTTCAGATAGAGGCTTGGACGTATATTAAGCACTTCTGTTATTACAGAAGCAAGCTTGCCTATGCGTCCTCCTTTTTTAATATAATCGAGAGAGCCTATTGTAAAATATACCGTGCCTGTTTCAGTCATTTTTTTGAGGATTTTAACAGCGGTTTCGTATGGTACATTGTCCCTGCTCATACGTGCTGCCTCATATGCGAGAAGAGACTGTGCTGCGGAATTTACCTGTGAATTTAATACGGTGATTTTTGCGTGGGGATATTCTTCGGCAATCTGTTCGGCGGCTGTTTTAGCTGAATTGTATGCGCCGCTCATTGCTGCTGAGAGACATATTGTTATAATCGGCACGTTCTGTTTTACAGATGGCATAAAAGCGTCAATATAATCCTGAATGCTCGGAAGAGAAGTGCGAGGATATACTTTTTCTGCCATGATGCGCTGATAGAAGTCTTCTGTGGAAAGTTCAAACTGGTCCTTATAATAGTTTTCTCCGTCAAATGTAATATACAAAGGAATAAGCGTGACTCCGATAGAATCGGCATAGTCCGTTGTAAAATCGCAGGCTGTGTCAGTTATGACTTTAAACATATCGTTTCAACTCCATTTCATATTTCTTTTCGCTGCGTATAGTCTGGCTGGACATTTATCACGGTGTATATAAACGTGATAAAATATTTACATTAATATATCACATAGTATTAAAAACTACAATATGCGAAAATTAAAATATCAAAGAAGAGATGAATATTAGACATAAATCTTATTTGGAGTTAAAATATTAATCGAAAAATTGACACTGTTTTGATGATGAGGCGTATAACGCCCCGGAATGGAGAGCGTAATGAATAAAATAAATAAAAAAAGATATGCTTATAAGTTTTTGGTTTTTGTGACTTTGGCAGCTGTGCTGGCAGGAGGCTGCACCGTATTTCGGGGAGAAGAGGAGGAAAGCGAAGTTTCAGAGATACAGAACAACGAAAACGATATGCAGCAGGAAAGCGGGCCTGTACATGAAAATCCCTATGCGGACACGGATTTCAGTGTGCCGGAGGGCTTTGATGAGGTTCACGACGGTGTGGATTACGGTGTGATGAATGACAGAGTAAGTTATTACAGCTCAACAATAGGTGAAAACAAAATGTGCGGTGTTTTGCTTCCGGCAGGTTATGACGAGAGTAAAAGTTACCCTGTGGTATATGTGCTTCACGGTTTTGGAGGAGACCATTTTGACTGGAGCCGGGATGACAGCTATCTCGTTCCTATATATGGAAATATGCTTGCGGCAGGTACGGCAGTGCCTATGATTATTGTCACGGCAGATATGTATACGGCGCCGGAAGCGACGAAGGAAACGGCAACTCGCGAAGAGATGAGAGAGGCATATGATAATCTGGTAAATGATCTGGAAAACGACCTGATGCCTTTTATTGAAAGCAATTACGCGGTTAAGACCGGGCGTGAAAATACGGGGATTATAGGCACTTCACAGGGCGGAACGGAGAGCCTTGCAATAGGTTTTCTTTTGCAGGATAAAATAGGATATATAAGTTCGCTTGCTCCATGTCCGGGAGTTATACCGACTGACTTTAATGTGGGAACGTATTGGAATACGCCCATAATGGAAGATTTTAATATTGAGAGTGATGAGAGCGAGCCTATGTATCTTGCTCTTATGGCTGGGGATAAAGACCCGTGGTGTTTTGAATCTACTGTATTTTACCATGAAAAACTTGAGGAGAAGGGCATAAAACATGATTATACTGTTATTGAGGGTTCGGGACATGATGACGATGTATGGAAATCAGGACTTTATAATTTTTTTAAGAGAGTTTTCTGAAAAATATCTAAATATATAAATAAAATATATGCCATGAAAGCATCATTTTGTAATAATTCAGAAATATTTTTGTAACATATAATATAAAATATATTGAAATGTTTGATTTTATAGCGTATTATAAAAGCGAATAAAGTTATAATATATTAAAAATTTTTATTTTTGATTAGGCGCGTACGGTGCGTCGGATAAAAAATGCGCTAAAGTTAAACTGCGCTGAATGGAGAAGATATGAAGGTAACAGCTTTTTTAACAGATGGTTTTGAGACAGTCGAAGCGCTTGCGGTTATTGATATTTTGAGGCGCGCGGGCATTGAGACGGTTACAGTTTCCATTACTGGTAATAAAAATGTCATAAGTGCGCAAAATATTACCGTAACATCGGATTATATTTTAGGTGAAACGGATATTGCCGATTCGGATGTGCTTTTTCTTCCGGGTGGTCAGGGACATACGTCTTATATGGATTCGGAAATGCTTCTTGAACTTTTAAGAAAACACAATGAGGCGGGCAAAAGAATAGCCGCGATTTGTGCAGCTCCGAGCATACTGGGTCGAATAGGGCTTTTGGAAGGAAAGAAGGCAACATGCTTTCCGGGCTTTGAGGAATATCTCTTGGGGGCTGAGGTTATAAAAGCGCCTGCAAGAGTGGTGACGGACGGAAATATTACGACATCGAGAGGAATGGGAACTTCATTGGACTTAGGACTTGAGTTGGTGAGACTTCTTTTGGGTGAGGATAAATGCGAGGAGCTCGCACGCTCAATTCAGTATAAGGATTGATATTAAGCTGATAACGAATGGGGAATGTAATGAGTAATCAATATGATGATGATTCTGACAATTCTCGGTCAGTACGCTATGAGATTGAGCGAAGAAGAAGGCGCAATCTTGCGATGAAGAAAAAGAGAAAACGTCAGATATTAAAAAGAAAAATTATGCTGTTTGTGGGAGCTGCAGCCGTGCTGGCCGCGTCAGTGAGTATGTCTTCCGCGGTACGCAGAAAAAATACGGTTTCCGGCAGCAGTATGAATGCAAAGGAGACGCTTCAGGTCTCTATGGAAAAAGCGGCTGAGGAGAACAAGGCTTCAGTTAATATCGAGGATACGGCTTGGAAGTTTGAGTATGCATCTAAGAGCGGCAATTATGTTGAGATAACTGATGAGGCGGTGAGAACACCGTACGTTGCGCTGCTTGATGTGGACAACAACTGTATTATAGCGGGGCGAGGGAGTGAGGAGAATATTTACCCTGCGTCAATGACTAAAATAATGACGCTTATAGTAGCGGTTGAAAATCTTGACGATATGTCAAGAATGTATCATTTTACAAATGACTTGCTGTATCCGCTTTACCTCGCGCAGGCTTCGGTTGCGGGTTTCAGCGCGGATGAAATTGTGACAGTAAAAGATTTGCTGTACGGAATGGTGCTTCCATCGGGCGCCGATGCGGCTGTGGCGTTAGCGCAGCTTGTAGCCGGCTCAGAGGAGGAATTCGCGGTGCTTATGAATGAAAAGTGCAAAGAGCTCGGACTTACGCATACGCATTTTACTAATGCCACAGGACTGTATGATGAGCAGCAGTACACGACGCCTTCAGAAATGGCTATGATAATGAAATATGCAATGGAGGATCCGGTTTGCGCGAATGTGCTGTCAACTTTTCAATATACCACTGAAAAGACTTCGCAGCATCCGGACGGAATACTGCTGACAAGCACGATGTTCAGCAGAATGTACGGCACTGAGGTGGAGGGCGTTACTATAACCGCAGGTAAAACAGGCTATACGGATGAGGCAAGAAACTGTCTTGTAAGCTACGCTGTAAAGGGTGACAGGCATTATATATGTGTGACGGCTTTTGCATCAAATAAATGGCATTGTGTTTTTGATTCTTTTGAAATTTACGGGAATTATTTGCCATAATAATTTATAGAATACGGCACATAATAACATCAAGATAACAGTGAGCGCTGTTATCTAAATTCAAACAGATTACAAATCATTTGTTATGGAGGTGTTGTTATGAACAATTCAACAGGGTCTAGCAAGACAAAGAAGGAAGCGCAGGGCGCATTGGACAGATTTAAAATGGAAGTTGCTTCAGAAATCGGCGTAAACTTAAAAGAGGGTTACAACGGTGACCTCACATCTGCTGAGGCAGGCTCAGTAGGCGGTAACATGGTTAAGAAGATGATTAAGAGACAGGAAGAGCAGATGGCTCAGGGTAACTAATCAGCTTTAATAATCGTAAATGTTAATAACGACTGTTAATCGAAACTGAAAAGTTAAAATTATATTTTAAAACCGGGCAGGAGACATATACGTTTCCTGCCCAGTTTGTTTTTTACTTTAACTAGGAAACTGTGTTTCCTAGTTAAAGTAAAAAACACTCCTTTGGATGCGCACAGATGCGTAAAGAAATTATTTGCCTGCGGCAAAGCGCATCTGGCGCACAAAGCGTACAGGCCCCTTATAAGCGAGAGGCTTTGGAGCTGAAGTGGGCTGTCCGCTTTGTTTCAAAAACCCTCGTTGCGCCGCTGCTTTCTTAATTCTATGCGTTTTTCGGCTGCATCCCACTTGGCCTGTTCATCGACAGATGTGATTTTAAGACGCGGCACCTCGACTGGTTTATTGTTGCTGTCAAGCGCCACCATGACAAAAAATGCCCTGTTTACAGGGTGGCGTGAGCCGTCAGGCCGCTCTACATACGTGTCAATTCTGATTTCCATAGAACTTCTGCCGACATGAGTCACATAACCTATTATAACAATTACATCGTTTATAAAGCACGGCTCTTTAAACTGCAGGTTGTCGATGCAGGCGGTTGTGAGATTGCCCTCACAGTGGCGCCTTGCGACAATTCCCGCAACCTCGTCTATCCACATAAGAAGCTGTCCGCCGAAAAGACGCCCGGCGCTGTTCATATGTTTGCTGAAAAGTAAATGAGAGACTTCTGTTCTGGAGTCTGCAACGGTTTTTGTTTTTAACTCACTCATAACTTCCTCCGGATTTATTTTGCGTTTTGTCTGTGACACTTTATTATCCCAATTTAATAAAGTTTTGTAAAGTCAAAAATTTTGCTGGTAATACGAAAATATCTATGATATAATGCGTTAGTATGTACGATTGAAATACTTTACGTATATTTTAAGGAGGAAATTTTTAAGATGAGTTTCAAGGTTGAACAGTTAGAAGAGAAAAATATGGTTAAGCTTGTTATTGAGGCCGATGCCGATGAATTTGAGGCGGGTTTGAATACAGCATACAATAAGAATAAGAACAAGATAAATGTGCCTGGTTTCAGAAAGGGAAAAGCTCCGCGCAAGATGATTGAGAAGCTTTACGGCGCTGAGATTTTCTTTGAGGAGGCAGCTAATAGTATTATTCCTGATGCGTATTCTAAGGCGGCAAAAGAGAGCGAGCTTGATATTGTCTCACAGCCTAAGATAAGCGTTGTACAGCTTGAGAGCGGCAAGCCGTTTGTTTTTGAGGCAGAGGTTGCTGTCAGACCGGAGGTTGAGCTCGGAACATATAAGGGCGTAGAGGTTTCAAAGGCTGACACTGAGGTTACAGATGCAGACATTGAAGAGGAATTAAAGAAAGTTCAGGATCAGAATTCAAGAACTGTAAGTATTGAGGACAGAGCTGTTAAGGACGGCGACATGACGGTTATCGATTTTGAGGGCTTTGTTGACGGAGTTGCGTTTGACGGCGGCAAGGGCGAGAACTATCCTCTTACAATCGGCTCACATTCATTTATAGATAATTTTGAGGACCAGATTATCGGCATGAACATCGGGGATGAGAAGGAGATTAACGTAACCTTCCCGGAAGATTATCACGCTGAGAATCTTAAGGGCAAGCCTGCAACATTCAAGGTTTCCGTAAAGGAAATCAAGGAGAAGCAGCTTCCTGAGCTTGATGATGATTTCGCACAGGATGTATCTGATTTTGATACACTTGCAGAGTACAAGGAAGATTTAAAGAAGAAGATTGCAGAGCGCAAGGAAGCGGACGCTAAGTCTAAGAAGGAGTCAGAGGTTCTTGCGAAGGTTGTTGAGGCATCAAATATGGATATTCCTCAGGCAATGATAGATACACAGGTCAACAGAATGGTTGAGGATTTTGCTATGAGACTTCAGCAGCAGGGTCTTTCTGTAGAGCAGTACTTCCAGTACACAGGTCTTACACCTGACAAGATTATGGAGGATATGAAGCCGGAGGCTGTTAAGAGAATTAAGAACAGTCTTGTTCTCGAGGCGATTGCTAAGGCTGAGAATATCGAAGTATCTGACGAGGAGTTTGAGGAAGAACTTAAGAAAATGGCAGATATGTACAAGATGGAAGTTGAAAAGATTAAAGAGTTTATGCAGGATGCTGAAGCAAAGCAGATGAGAGACGACATTGCTGTTCAGAAGGCTGTCGATTTAATCGTTTCCTCAGCAGTTGAGAAGTAATACTTCATACCAAGGCGCAAAGCGCAGAACAGGAGGCAATTATGAGTTTAGTACCTTACGTCATAGAGCAGAACAGTCGTGGTGAGCGTTCTTATGATATTTATTCACGGCTTTTAAAGGACAGAATTATCTTTCTCGGAGAGGAAGTTACAGATGTTTCAGCAAATATTGTAGTTGCACAGCTTTTGTTTCTGGAGGCTGAAGACCCGAGCAAGGATATACATTTATATATAAACAGTCCGGGCGGGTCTGTTTCGGCAGGCTTTGCAATTTATGATACAATGCAGTATATTAAGTGCGATGTGTCTACTATCTGTATGGGAATGGCTGCCAGCATGGGCGCATTCCTGCTTTCAGGCGGCGCAAAAGGCAAGAGGATGGCTCTTCCGAATGCAGAGATAATGATTCATCAGCCTTCAGGCGGCGCAAGGGGACAGGAGACTGAGATTCGTATTGTTGCAGAGAATATTTTAAAGACAAGAAATAAGTTAAATGAAATTCTTGCTGCAAATACAGGCAAGACTGTCGAAGAGATTGCAAGAGATACAGAGCGCGATAATTATATGACAGCACAGGAAGCACTTGCATACGGATTGATTGACAGCATAGTTGAAAAGAGATAATAAGTGCAAAGGGCTGTTACTTAGGTGGCAGTCCTTTTTGTCTAACAGTAAGGAGGATTAACCGAAGCTTTCTGCGGGGAGCGCGGATATTGCAGCTTGGCTGACTGTCCGCGAAAATAAAGAGTTTGGAGGAATTATGGCAGGCAAAAATATAGATGACAGACTGAGATGCTCATTTTGCAATAAAACGCAGAATCAGGTCAAAAAGCTTATCGCGGGACCTAACGGGGCATATATATGCGACGAGTGTGTCGGCATATGCAGTGAAATTCTTGATGAGGAGTTTATGACGGAGGAGGAAAACGAGAACAGTTCATCTCCTGAGTTTGAGATTAATCTTTTAAAGCCAAAAGAAATCAAGGAATTTCTGGACGATTATGTAATAGGCCAGGACGAGGCAAAGAAGGTGCTTTCCGTGGCTGTATACAATCATTATAAGCGCATAATGTCAGGTAAAAATCTTGATGTTGAGCTTCAAAAGAGCAATATTTTAATGCTTGGACCGACAGGCTCAGGAAAGACGTTTCTTGCGCAGAATCTCGCAAAGCTTCTTAATGTTCCTTTTGCTATCGCGGACGCGACAACTCTGACTGAGGCAGGCTATGTCGGCGAGGACGTTGAGAATATTTTATTGAAGATTATACAGGCCGCTGATTATGATATTGAGAAGGCTCAGTATGGAATAATTTATATTGACGAGATTGATAAGATTACAAAGAAGTCTGAAAATGTCTCAATTACAAGGGATGTTTCAGGCGAGGGAGTTCAGCAGGCGCTCCTTAAAATTCTTGAGGGAACGATTGCGTCTGTTCCGCCTCAGGGAGGAAGAAAGCACCCTCAGCAGGAGCTTATACCTATCGATACAACAAATATTCTTTTTATCTGCGGAGGAGCATTTGACGGGCTTGAAAAGATAATTGAGTCGAGAATGGATAAGAGTTCTATTGGCTTTAACGCGCAGATAAAGGAAAAAACAGACGCAGATGTAGGAGAGATGTTCCATAAGGTACTTCCTCAGGATTTGATAAAGTTTGGACTTATCCCTGAGTTTGTTGGACGAGTGCCGGTTGTTGTAGCACTCGATTCACTTGACGAGGAGGCTTTGGTGAAGATACTTCGCGAGCCTAAGAACGCTATTATAAAGCAGTATCAGGCCTTATTTTCACTTGACGAGGTTGAACTTGAGTTCACAGAGGATGCGGTTCGTGAGGTCGCAAAGAAGAGTTTTGAGAGAAAGACAGGAGCAAGAGGACTGCGCTCAATTCTCGAATCGGTTATGAATGATGTAATGTATACAATACCTTCGGATGATAATATCGCGAAATGTATAATAACAAAGGAAGCTGTTGACGGTACAGGAAGTCCGTTGATTGAGTACAGGACACAGCAGGTTAAGAAAGCACAATAAAACGGAGTGTTGGATTATGAAAGAAAAAATATTGCCAACAATCGCATTGAGAAGTATGACCGTGTTGCCGGACATGGTCATACATTTTGATATAAGCAGGAAAAAATCAATACGTGCCATTGAGAAGGCAATGGAAGAAGAACAGAATATATTTCTTGTGACTCAGAGACAGCCTGAGGTATCAGAGCCGGAAGAGAAGGATTTGTTTAAGGCAGGTACGGTTGCAAGGGTTAAGCAGCTTATCAAATTGCCTGACAGGATAGTCCGTGTTCAGGTTGAGGGAGTTCACAAGGCAGTTTTAAGCAGGCTGTTTGTCTCTGACGGGATGCTTATGTCGGAGGTGGATATTTGTGATAAATGGCCCGGAGCTGCAGACGAGCTTACACAAAAGGCTATGGTTGAAGCGCTTGACGAAATGATTTACAAGTACGCGGCGGCAAATCCAAAGATGAGCAGGGATATTTTAAAGCAGTGGATTGATATAAAACGAGTGGACTTAAAACTCAGGCATATATTAATCGATTATCCTATGGGGTATCTTGAGCGCCAGCGCTTTCTGGAAATGGACGACATAAATGTTATATACGAAAATACGGCAAAAATGTTTGTTGAGGATATAAATGTAAGCGCTATTAAGTCAGAGTTGTCAGAGCGTCTGCATGAGGTTGTTGACAAACATCAGAAGGAGTATATTCTGCGAGAGCAGTTAAAGGTATTAAGCCGTGAGCTTGACGGTGACGACAGCGAATCGGAATTTGACGAGTATGAAAAAAAGCTCGCAGAGTTAAATGCGTCAGAGGAAATCAAGGCGAAAATCGGCAAGGAGATAAAGCGGTATAAAGCGATTTCGCAGGGCTCTGCCGAGGCAAATGTCGAGAGAGGATATATAGAGACGCTGCTGTCTCTTCCTTGGGACGCCCAGTCTGAGGATAATCTCGATATAGAAGACGCGCAGCGCATTTTGGACCGTGACCATTACGGAATGAAGAAGGTTAAGGAAAGAATTATTGAGGCGCTGGCTGTCAGAAATACAGTTAAAAATTCTGAAGCATCTATAATATGTCTTGTCGGACCTCCGGGTACAGGAAAGACCAGTATTGCAAAATCCGTGGCTGAGGCTCTCAAGAGAAAATATGTAAGGATATGTCTCGGCGGTGTGCGCGACGAGGCGGAGATACGTGGTCACAGAAAGACTTATGTCGGAGCAATGCCGGGGCGTATTATTGACGGATTAAGGCAGGCCGGCGTAAAAAATCCGCTTATGCTGCTTGACGAGATTGACAAGGTCAGCAATGATTACCGCTCGGATACTACATCCGCGCTTCTTGAGGTGCTTGACGGTGAGCAGAATTCGCATTTTGTCGACCATTACATAGAGCTTCCAACCGATTTATCGCAGGTTTTGTTTATAGCTACGGCAAATGATCTGTCTCAGGTCAGCAGACCGCTGCTTGACAGAATGGAAATTATCGAGGTAAACAGCTATACAAAAAATGAAAAGCTTCACATTGCAAAGGAGCATCTCATAAGAAAGCAGCTTGCCAAAAACGGTCTTACAGGGAAACAGCTCAGATTTACGGATAAAGCGATAGCGTCTGTAATAGACGGATATACAATGGAAGCCGGTGTCAGAGAGCTTGAGAGGATGATTGCGTGCGTGTGCCGCAAAGTGGTAAGAAAACTTTATGATAACGGTAATCTTAAGCCGTCCAAACAGATTATCGTCACAGAAAAAAATCTGTCGGAATATCTTGGAAATATTAAATACAGGCGTGAAAAAATAGGAAGAAAAAATGAGGTAGGAATAGTAAGAGGCCTTGCATGGACTGCGGCGGGAGGAGATACGCTGGAAATTGAGGTAAATGTGATAAGCGGAAAGCCTGACCTGATACTTACCGGCAGCATGGGAGACGTCATGCGTGAATCCGCGCAGATTGCGCTGTCTTATGTTCGTTCTGTGATAAAAAGAACTTCTTTTTTTGATGAAAATGCTCTTCATTTACACATTCCTGAGGGGGCTGTGCCTAAAGACGGACCGTCTGCGGGCGTAACAATGGCTACGGCAATTTATTCGGCTGTAACGGGCATTGCGGTTAAACCTTATATTGCCATGACAGGTGAGCTTACGCTTCGCGGACGTGTGCTTCCGGTAGGAGGACTTAAGGAAAAGCTGCTCGCGGCAAAAACAGCCGGCGTTAAGAGGGTGCTTGTGCCGAAAAAAAACGAGCCGGATATTGCGGAATTCGACAGCGAGATTGTTGAGGGACTTGATATTGTTTATGTCAGCGATATGAAAGAAGTGCTTGGTGAAGCGCTTGCAAAGTGAAAAGGGGACTTGTATGGTTATTAAAAAAGTAAATCTTGATATTGTGATAGGAGTGTCAAGCGAAGTTCCGGCAACGCAGTTTCCTGAAGTTGCGTTTGCCGGCAAATCAAATGTGGGAAAGTCTTCCCTGATAAACGCGCTGATGAACAGAAAGTCTTATGCAAGGACTTCGTCTCAGCCGGGAAAAACGCAGACAATAAATTACTATAATATCAATGACAGTATGTTTCTGGTTGATTTGCCAGGCTACGGGTATGCCAGTGTAAGCCAGTCTGTAAAGGAAAAATGGGGGAAAATGGTGGAGCGCTATCTTAAGCGTTCGAGACAGTTAAGGCAGGTGTTTCTTCTTATTGATATACGCCATGACCCTTCTGCCAACGATAAGATGATGTATGACTGGATAATTTCAAATGGTTTTCAGCCCGTCATAGTAGCGACCAAGCTTGATAAAATCAAGAGAAGCCAGCAGGATAAGCAGATAAAGGCGGTCAGAAACGGTCTGGGGCTGGGAAAGGACGATATGCTTATTCCAGTTTCATCAGAGACAAAACAGGGCGTTGATAAGCTCTGGGGGACAATAGAAAGATTTATCTCGGACGAGCGTGAGGAGGCTGTTTCTGACAGTGAAATTTAAGATACAGTATTTTACGCCATTACAGGCGCGGACTATTCATGTCCGTGCCTGTATCTGTTTCCACTTCCACTGCCATTGCCATATCCGTTTCCGTTGTCATTGGTGTTATTTTCATACTCTCCGTTAATGTCTTCTTCTGTATCATCTTCGCCGTCAGATGACAGGGAGGATGTTAAATCTCTGATTTCCCTCATAGTCATGTTTTGTATGTCTTCTGGAGTTATATCTGGTTTAACAGCCTGAAGTTCTAAAAAGGCTCTGTATTTCCCGTATGAAAGCCCAAGTTCGTGAGCGTTTTCTACTTCATCAGGGTGGGCGAGATAACAGCAGATATTTGTATTTTCGGATGTATACGACTCAATATCAGAGAAAATATCTGAGGATTGCGTTCCGTTCGAGTCTGTCACAGCGATAGTCATAAATTCATTTTCAGATAATAGAGAAGAAATGTTTTCATTGTTAAGTATCTGATTTATCGCTTCGGAATAATC
>CASFUI010000226.1 GCA_949297565.1 uncultured Eubacteriales bacterium | reverse complement strand
GCCTTTCCTCCCGGAACGTAAACTCCGACTCTTGAGAGCGCGCTCACCTTCTGACCGAGAATTATTCCGTCAGGCTTTGAGTCAAACCAGCTGTACTGCTTCTGCTTCGCGTGATAATCACGTATATTGACAAGTGACTTTCTTATAACTTTCAGCAGCTCTTCGTCTACCTGTGCGTAAGCCTCGTCAATCTCTTCCTGTGTAACGACAATGTTCTGTGCGTTTATATCAGCCTTGTCAAAATTTTTTGTGTATTCAAATAAAGCCTTGTCTCCATCAGCCTTTACATTTGCAAGTATTTCAGCGACAGCCTGCTCAAACTGACCGTAACTGTTAGGACTTCTCTTCAAAAGATTCTCAAGAATATTGGTCTTGCTTTCCTCTGTCAATTTAACAATTCTCATACTCATCCTCCATTCCGAAGCGTTTTACGCGTGATTAAAATTAACACTTCTGTTTTTCCATAAAATCGCGCAAATCGGTGATAATTTTATTAATTCTTTCATTTTCCATTTTCATGCTGACCTGATTTACAACCATTCTCGCAGAGAGCGGACATATTTCCTCAAGCACTTCAAGACCGTTCTCCCTAAGAGTGGCACCCGTCTCCACAATATCAACGATAACCTCCGCAAGGCCAACTATCGGCGCCAGCTCCACAGAACCGTTCAGCTTAATAATCTCAACTGTCTGATGCTTTTTGTTGTAAAAATAATCCTTAGCAATATTAGGGTATTTTGAAGCTACCCGTATAAGTTCATGATGCTTAAGCTTTTCTTTGGCAGCCGCAGGACCGCAAACGCACATTTTACATTTTCCTATTTTTAAATCATATACCTCGTAGAGCGTGCGCCCCTCCTCTAAGATTGTATCTTTTCCGACAATCCCGATGTCAGCCGCACCGTACTCGACATATGTAGGAACATCTGAGGGCTTTGCCAGGAAAAATTTAAGTCCAAGCTCCTCATTTGTAAAAATAAGCTTTCTTGTGTTTTCGTCCTTCATTTCGTCACATGTAATTCCTATATGTTCAAAAATTTCAAGCGCCTTTTTTGCCAGACGCCCTTTTGAGAGAGCTATTGTAATATATCTCATCAATATTTACCTCCCAGCAGTTCATCTATAGTTATGATTTTTTCATCGGTGTTGTCAGCTCTGATTATATTCACCTTCAGTCTGCCGAATTCCTCTCCGAATCCTGCCGTATCGCCGCATGACGGAAGAAAAACAACATTTTCAAGCTGTGAATTTGATGCATATTCACAGTACTGCGCGTTTGTTTTTTCGCTGTTATACGCAATCATGCACACCGGAATATCAATTTTTCTGAGTTTATCTGCAAGACACACTGCCTGCGGAAGGCATTCTCTCTGATATACGAGAAGTGTTCCATTTATATCGACAGGGATATCTATATTCTGTCGGTTGATTGCCGCCATAAGGCTGTCAAGCGTGATAGAAAAACCGATAGCAGCCTTATCACCGCCAAACTGTCCCATAAGTCTGTCGTAGCGTCCGCCGCCGATTACAGGCTCACCTGTTCCAAATGTGTATGCATGGAAAACAATCCCTGTATAGTAGCCATGATTGCTTAGTTCTCCCAAATCAAACGAAATATACTTATCAGCCCCTGTAATACTGCAAAGATTATATAATGAATACAGACGGTCTATCGCTGCAAGACACTCTTTATTGTCCGTCAGCCCCCTGGCTTTCTCAAGCACCTCAACAGAGCCAAACAGCTGAGGAAGGGCAAGCAGCACATCTGAAATATGTTTGTCAATATTTAATGAGGCAAGAAGCTCTTCCACACCGAAATAATTTTTTTCCTGAATAAGGGATACAAGATTTTCCTCATCATCTCCGCTTATTCCGGCTTCATTCAAAAGCCCTCTGAAAAATGATACGTTTCCTATTTCAACCTGGAACTCCGTTATGCCTGCATTTTTCATACAGTCTATTACCATTGACACGATTTCAAAATCAGCGTCAATAGAATCGTCCCCTATAAGCTCAGCTCCAATCATTGTGTTTTCCTTAAGCTTGCCCTGATAATATTTGCTCACATTGATGAACGTATTTCCGGAATAGCAAAGCTTTACCGGCAGGATATTTTCGGAGAAATACTTTGCCGCAGTCCTCGCTATCGAAGGAGTCATATCAGGCCTTAATACAAGAGTGTTCCCGTATCTGTCAAACAGCTTAAACATCTCATTAGACGGAACACTTCCGCGCTCTTTATTAAAAACATCAAAAAATTCGATAGTCGGCGTCTGAATATCAT
>CASFUI010000225.1 GCA_949297565.1 uncultured Eubacteriales bacterium | reverse complement strand
TCCTTGGCAATAACACAAAATGACGCTTTGGGATTTCTAAGAATTGCATCAAGTTTATGCCCGCTTTTGGCACTGTGAAAAATTATCCGCTCACCGTCATATACATAGCTTATCGGCACCGCATACGGGTAGCCTTCATCTCCCGACAGGGCAAGAACACCCGAAGCTGCGTTTTTTAAAATTTCAATGCATTCCTCATGTGACAGCATTTGTTTTTTTCTTCGCATTTCCCTGAACATAATTTTTCCTCATTTCCGCCCGTCATGCATTATACGCGAGCTTATCTGACGCAATTATAATAGTAAACATATCTGCGAGTCAAATTCATGACGCGTTCCGGTATCATATTCAAGACCGTCTTTTAATCAATTTTGAGCCGTAGTGCGAAATAAAAATAAAAAGTTTCATAATGGCTATATACTCGATAAAAAAGAGTGCCACTGGTCTTTCAAAGTCAAAAAACACAAACGGAGTCGTCAGAAACATGTAGGATAAAAAATTTATTCTTTATAAATACCTCAATATTTGTTCTTATTGTATCATAAGCTAAACCATGCTATAATTCGTTTGTTTTTAACGATTTATACAACCGATTATAATTTCCGGTTGTGTCAACCGGCATATCTTTGACGGGCATGATGTAAAGTGGATTAACGTGAAGCCCTGCTTAATTCCATCGAGGAACTAAAGGGCTGCGTAGATTATATAGACCGGAAACAGGGCTTTTATGACGATGTTCTGTCCGGAAAGCGCCCGTATATAAGTAATCTTATTCGAGTCGAAGAATAAAAACTGCATGGAGGCTGGAAATGGCATTTGAAAATGTAAAACAATATTTTGAAAAGCTCGGTATGGGAGAGCGTGTTATGGAACTCACAAAATCCAGCGCCACCGTGGAAGAAGCGGCAGACGCGATTGGCTGTGAGGCAGGGCAGATCGCAAAGACAATGTCCTTTCTCCTTGGCGATAAACCTATACTTATCGTTATGGCAGGAGACTCAAAGGCGGACAACAAAAAATATAAAAACGTATTTCATCAGAAAGCAAAAATGATTCCCGGTGACATGGTTGAAACTTTAATCGGGCATACACCGGGAGGTGTCTGCCCGTTTGCAGTCAAACCGGACGTCACAGTATATCTTGACATATCCTTAAAACGCTTTGAGAGAGTTTACCCGGCAGCAGGCAGCGGTCACAGCGCTGTTGATTTATCGCTTAAAGAGCTCGAAAACTGTTCCGGCTTTTCCGACTGGGTAGACGTATGCAAGGAAATATCGGTTAGCTGATGACGCAATTTACATAACCTGACTAAAAAATATAACCGCTCAGAACGGCTTTTAGATTACTACGCACATACGCACACGGCTCCGTCTTTTTTGCATTTTTGAGCGGCAATAATTTCCGCATGAGCCAGAGGGTCGTCCCAGATAATTTCGCCCACGGAAGGCACTGTTATACATCCGGAGCGAGGATTTTTAATACTGATTACCGGCGTCGTCACCACTGCCTCGACATCTGATTTCTCAAAGCATAAATCCGTGTCCGTCATCTCGCAGTTAATCAGTTTAAGATTTTTACAGTAACAAAGCGGCTGAGTTCCGGTAATTTTACAATTCTCAAAGGTCACGTTTTCACAGTACCACGCGAGATACTCGCCATTTACGACGCTGTTTCTGATAACCACGTTTTTCGCGTGCCAGAACGCATCCTTTGTGTCAAACACGCAGTTTTCAAACACTGAATCTTCAATATACTGAAACGAGTATTTTCCCTTCATTCTGACGTTGCTAAAATTAAGACGGCTTGAACGCATCATAAAATATTCGCTGTCAGCCGTACAATCCTTCATCTCTATATCGTGCACCGACCAGCCGAACTCCGGCGATATAATATCGCAGCCGCTCATTTTTACTTTGCTGCACTCCCTCAGAGCCTTAATGCCATGAAGCTTGGTGTCCGTAATCTCAATATTATCGGAATACCAAAGCGCCGCGCGGCAAAGCTCCGTCATTTCTGATTCACGTATTTTCAATCCGTGGTCGTGCCAGAACGGATAACGCAGATTAAAATAACAGCTCTCGGCTTCTATATCCGAACATTCCTTAAATGCGCTCTCACCGTCAGCCGGCCCGTCAAAAGCGCAGCCCTTTACCAGCAGAGCCTTACTTCCGTAAAGCGCGCGTTCCTCATCAAAAGTTTTATTTTGTATTATATTCATTTAATTTTCCTCCTTTTTGAAGCTTATAAACCGGATAATGGAGACATTAAAACAGTTTAACAGTCTCCAAATCACATCCTTCATCTTTGAGATTTTGTATAACTTCCTGCTGAAAATTATTTCTGTTTGTAAATCTAATTATAATTTCATCAAAGAGTGATAGCAAATACTTATATTTTATGATTTATTATAATTTTTCTCTATGTATTTTCAAAAATGGCTGTGATATTATGTTCAATATGCAGCAGAAAATATAGAATAAAAAATAACAGGCTTTTGCTTAACGAATTTTAACCCGTCAAAGCAAAAGCCTATTTTCCCCTAAATCAAACAGTTTGCGCGCGACGCGCTCAATTCCACGCCTGCCAAAATCAGTAATTTTCCGCCTGCACCTCGAAATAAGCCTGAGGATGACTGCATACAGGACAGATTTCAGGGGCTTTTGTTCCCACAACGATATGTCCGCAGTTGCGGCACTCCCAGACCTTTACCTCGCTCTTCTCAAACACTCTTGCGGTCTCAACATTCTTTAAGAGTGCGCGGTAGCGCTCCTCGTGGTGCTTCTCGATTTCGCCAACCATTCTGAATCTTGCCGCCAGCTCGGGAAATCCCTCTTCCTCCGCCGTCTTTGCAAAATCATCATACATATCTGTCCACTCATAATTTTCTCCGCCTGCCGCATCTTCAAGGTTTTCTTCAGTATTTCCGATACCCTTTAACTCCTTAAGCCATATTTTAGCGTGTTCCTTCTCATTGTCAGCCGTCTTTAAGAAAATAGCCGCAATCTGCTCATATCCTTCCTTTTTTGCAACGGACGCAAAATAAGTGTATTTGTTTCTCGCCTGTGATTCTCCTGCAAATGCAGCTTTAAGATTTTGCTCTGTCTGTGTTCCTTCATACTTTGTGCGCATAAAAATACCTCCTGAAAATAAAATGTTTTGACCTGCAATTCCTGCTTAACGCAAGAAAAGATGTATTTGTACATTATCTTTATTTTTCTCATCGGGTTTATTTTTATACATAAATTATGCTGTTTTTCAGGCGTGAGCTATATTTGTAAATTCAGAAATCTCTCTGCTGGTTGTGCATAAATCCTCAACCGACAAATCATGAATATTATCATGTCCCGTAATTCTTGCAAACGTCTTAAGCTCCTCGGTAGAGCAGTTAAGATAATTTGCCACTCTCTTAGCCGCCGCCTCTATATGCATACGCTTTCTGAGATTTTCGTCCTGAGTTGCTATGCCGACAGGACACATGCCTGAGCCGCAAATTCTGTACTGCTGACAGGCTGCCGCAACCATTGCGGCGGATGCAACGGCAACCGCGTCCGCTCCCATTGCGATAGCCTTCGCAAAATCTGATGAGACACGAAGCCCGCCTGTAATTACAAGCGATATGTCCGATCTCACGGCGTCAAGATACTTCCTCGCCCTATAAAGCGCATAGACAGTCGGCACACTTGTCGAATCTCTGATAATCGCAGGGGAGGCTCCTGTTGCTCCTCCTCTTCCGTCAATCGTTATAAAATCGGGCTCCGCATAAACGCACCACTCCAAATCCTTCTCGATTTTTCCCGCGGCAATCTTTATTCCTATCGGACGTCCGTCGCTTCTTGTCCGAAGCTCGCTGACAAGCTTTCTCAAATCTTCTTTAGTGTTAATTCCCGGAAACTTAGAAGGGCTGATTACGTCCTGTCCTAGCGGCTTATTTCTGATAGCCGCAATCTCCGGCGTTACCTTATTGCCCGGAAGATGTCCTCCCATTCCCGGCTTAGTACCCTGTCCGATTTTTATCTCCACCGCGTCCGACGATTTAAGGTTTTCATCGGTAACGCTGTATAAATTCGGAACATACTCAAAAATATACTTATATGAGGCTTCCTTTTCCTCAGGAAGTATTCCTCCCTCTCCGCTGCACATAGCAGTATGCGCCATAGCGCTTCCCATCGCAAGTGCTGTCTTTGCCTCCTTTGAGAGCGCGCCGAATGACATATGCGAAATATAAACCGGAGTTCCAAGTATCATAGGCCTCTTTGCGTTTTTGCCGATTACGGTCATAGTTGACACCGGCGCATGCTCATCAAGCGGAGGCGGATTAAGCTGCGCACCCATTATAAGAATATCATCCCAGTCAGGCATAGACATCTGAGTTCCCATTGCCTGGATAATTGGTTTCCCTGTAACCGCCATCTCATGAATTTCGCTCATATAGCGATAATTGCTGTCAGTCTTTCGCGTCTCTTTTGGATAAGAAAGGTCAAGCGGCATTCCATTATCCTTAACCCCTTCGCTCTCTTCGGCTGTTTTGTGCGTATCTGCACCGCCATGCTGCACCATTGCTTCATCAGCTCTGTCTTGTTCCTCAACCAATACAAACTTTTCCCTCGGCTGTTTACACACAGGACATTGAAAATCAGCAGGAAGCTCATCGCCCTCATATATGTATCCGCACACAGAACATTTCCACTTTTTCATTTGCATACCTCCTCCTGTTTATCATTTTAAATCATCAGTTCACTTAAGCTTCTGTTCCCACTCGCTCTCCTTAAATCCCGTAATTACGAAATCCTCTCCTATAACTAAAGGACGCTTAACCAGCATTCCGTCAGTTGCAAGAAGTTTAAGCTGCTCTTCCTCACTCATATCCCCCAGCTTATCCTTTAAATTCATCTGCTTATAAATATTTCCGCTGGTGTTAAAAAACTTTTTAAGCGGCAGACCGCTCTTTCCGTACCACTCTTTAAGCTCATCGAAGGTTGGATTTTCCTCGACAATCGGACGCTCCTCAAAATTAATTTTATTCTGCTCAAGCCATTTTAATGCCCTCTGGCATGTGCTGCACTTTCTGTAAACCAATACCTTAACCATAGTTGTTCTCCTTCCTTATATTAATAGTTTTACAAAAAACCAATGACAAGTCAAGCTCGAAATCATTTCCATTTCTTCATTGCCGCCGCACCGTCAGTTGTTAAAAATTTGTCATTTTTCTAAAAAATCACTGAAAGGCTGTTGCTTTTATTAGTCAATTATGTATAATATAAGAAGATAAGCGCTATTTCCTACCTTCTTAGAAGGATTTAGCACCGACTGTATTTACAGACGGTTATCATAATACTTTAAAAGAAACGAGGTTAAATGTAAGATGGCAGAGATCGATTTAAGCAAATACGGTATTACCGGAACAACAGAAATTGTGTACAACCCTTCTTATGATTTATTATTCGAAGAAGAGACCAAGCCTGAGCTCGAAGGCTTCGAAAAGGGTCAGGTCAGTGAGCTTGGCGCTGTCAACGTAATGACTGGTATTTATACAGGCCGTTCTCCTAAGGACAAGTTCATCGTAGTTGACGAGAACTCAAAAGACACAGTATGGTGGACTTCTGACGAGTACAAGAACGACAACCATCCTGCTACACAGGAAGCTTGGAATGCTGTAAAGGAAATTGCGCTGAAGGAGCTCTCTAATAAGAGACTTTTCGTTGTTGACGCGTTCTGCGGTGCCAATAAAGACACACGTATGGCAATTCGTTTTATCGTTGAAGTAGCATGGCAGGCACACTTCGTAACTAACATGTTTATCAAGCCTACTGAGGAAGAGCTCAAGAATTTTGAGCCTGATTTCGTTGTTTACAACGCTTCAAAGGCAAAGGTAGAAAACTATAAAGAGTTAGGTCTCAACTCAGAGACAGCTGTAATGTTCAACATAACAAGCCGCGAGCAGGTTATCGTAAATACATGGTACGGCGGAGAAATGAAGAAAGGTATGTTCTCTATGATGAACTACTATCTGCCGTTAAAGGGCATCGCTTCAATGCACTGCTCTGCAAACACTGATATGAACGGTGAAAATACAGCAATTTTCTTCGGTCTTTCAGGTACAGGCAAGACTACACTCTCAACAGATCCTAAGCGTCTCCTTATCGGTGATGATGAGCACGGCTGGGATGATAACGGTGTATTTAACTTTGAGGGCGGCTGCTACGCTAAGGTTATCAACCTTGATAAGGAATCTGAGCCTGATATTTACAACGCAATCAAGCGCGACGCTCTCCTTGAGAACGTAACACTTGACGCTGACGGCAAGATTGATTTCGCAGATAAGAGCGTCACAGAGAATACTCGTGTATCTTATCCTATTAACCATATCAACAATATTGTTCGTCCTGTATCTTCTGCACCGGCAGCTAAGAATGTAATCTTCCTGTCAGCAGATGCTTTCGGCGTTCTTCCTCCTGTATCTATTCTCACACCTGAGCAGACACAGTACTATTTCCTGTCAGGCTTCACAGCTAAGCTCGCAGGTACAGAGCGCGGAATTACAGAGCCTACACCTACATTCTCTGCTTGCTTCGGTCAG
>CASFUI010000224.1 GCA_949297565.1 uncultured Eubacteriales bacterium | reverse complement strand
CACATTTTTTTCATATTCGTTTTTCCGAAAACAAAGGCGGCTGCGGTTGATTTTTAATATTTATAATATCCTTTATAACCTCCTTAATTTTCTCCTCATCCCCCTCCGAAAGTTCAACTGTCATACTCTGTTTTATAATCGGATAATCAATCTTAGCCTTTAGATTATCGACACCTCTTTGCTTCAAATAATATAAATAATATTTAACCTGCCAAATCCCTGCTTCCTCTACCGACTTACTCTTTTTTATCTCATGCAGTTCATTGTGCTCCTTGATAAAATCAATATTTACAACATTGTCAATATTTATATGCTTTTCATCACGTGTATAGCTGTTTTCATCTAACAGCTTTCCAAGCAAAACATCTTCGCTTTCCTCCTCCATCTGAAGTTGATTACAAAAATACCACAACTTGCGGCGGCATACAAAGTAATAATAAATCATTACGCCTGTAACTCTTTCGTCCATCAAATCTCCCGTTTAAATAATAAAATTATTCTCCTCTGCTTCACCCATAACGAGCCCGCGTCCCTTTCCCGTAACTTCATCAAAATCGTACGTTAAACAAGTTCTGTGTATCTGTGTATTTTCAATGGTACTTATATCAACATTATCCGGAACAGATTTATTTTTTGCTGAAAACATACCTATATCCATTGTCAGCGACGATAACTTTTCATAAAAAATCTTTCTCACACCTCTCGATATTCCATGAACTTTTAAAAATCCAACAATATTCTCTATAAGCTTCTGATTTTCATTATAGACAGCATCCGGCATTACAGTTATACTGTTTATCTTTCTAAAATCCTTATCAGCTTTTTTCATATCATAATCCAAAGGGTCTATCGTATGCAGACTGCGTATATAACCGTCCAACTTTTTAAAATAATCAGTTCCTTTGATATATTCCATATCATACACTTTATTTATTAATTCGATCTTATCAGCCTCCGAAATTATATTCCCCGAATACTCTTTTAAGATAGACAGCGAACGAGAAAAAATTTCTTTATCATACACGCTTCCGATACCTGAGGCTTTTTCATATACTATGATATTTCCTCCCTGCAAAATATTTTTTCTGCCTGCTCTGTTGCATCTTCCCATTCGCTGAAGCAGACTGTCCACCGTACACATCTCGGTGAATAAAATATCAAAATCTATATCCAGACTTGCCTCGACTATCTGAGTTGTAACCCATATACCGCTTGCGTTTTCATCGCCCCAAAATTTCATTATTTCATTTTCAAGAGCAGTTCTATGTTTTCTGATAAACTTTGAATGGAGAAGATGTACCTCCGTTTTCGATTTCCTATAGTTTAGCTGCTGCGTTAATTTTAAATAAATATCCTGTGCTTTTCCGACTGTATTGCAAATAACAAGGACTTTTTTTCCTGCAGCCTCCGAAATTATTTCAGATGTATCAATTTCTCTGCTCTCAATTCTTACCTTATGCCTTTGAATACTGCTCTCTTTTGAAAAATCACGAAATATATAATCCTGCTCTTCAATCAATCCGCACTGTTCCATAAAATATTTTAAGACAGGAGGAAACGTAGCCGTTATAATCGCAAACTTTCCTCCAAGAATTTTCAGTTCCGACAGCCCATATATAAGCGCTGCTGCCACACGCGGGTCATAAGACTGTATCTCATCAATAACAACTTTGGAGTACTTAAGCGTAGCCGCAAATATTTCCGTGCCCAGGGCCTTATAAACAAACTTAAAAAGTTGGTCGACCGTACACACTGTCAGAGGATATGATAAAAGCTTTGCCCTCTCATAGTTTATATATCCACTCTGTATATCTCCATTTGTTTCCTTTATGTAACCGTTCATGCTGTCAGAATGAAGAAGCGCAGTATTTTCAAAACCATATGTATGTTTTATTCTATCATATATTGCATTTGATGACACTTTCAGCGGAAGCGTATAGAAGCCTTTTTCACCGTTAAGCCACAGAAGAGCAGCCTCAGTCTTCCCGCTTCCTGTCGGCGCCACAATAACTGTATTTCTGTCACTGTTATCCCTCATAAATTCCTGCGCTGCTCTTAAATTATTTGAAATTTT
>CASFUI010000223.1 GCA_949297565.1 uncultured Eubacteriales bacterium | reverse complement strand
CTGTAGAAAACGGTGTTGCAGGTCAGTATCTTGACATTTCACTGTTAAAGAAAATCGGTGAAGCGGCAGCAGAGAATGTTACGGAAACAAATGCTCCGGTTAAGATAAGCCTCACAATTCCTGAATCACTTAAAAATACTGACACATCAAAGACCAGAACATATGAGATTATCAGAGTTCATGGCGGTGTTGCAGAAGTGATTGAGAGCAGCTTTGATGAGGCAGCAGGTACAATTACCTTCAGTACCGATAAGTTCTCAACATATGCGATAGTGTATGCTGATACGGCAGATACACCGGAAAATCCTGATGACGGAAATCAGGAGACACCGGAAAACCCGGATGATTCAAATTCTGAAACACCAGGCAATCCAGATGACACAAATCAGGATACACAGCAGCCGGGAGATAACAGCAATGCAGGCGTAAGTACGGGTGATACTGCAATGAGAGTAATTATTCCTCTTGTTGCCGTAATGTGTGTTGCAGTTCTCGGAGCGGCATTTGTCTTGGTTTCAAGACATGTTTCTTTAAAAAAGAGAAACATTGAAAAATAAATATAATAATATTTGTTGAATATTCAGTTTTTACGGTCGCAGCGGCTTTATATCGAGCCGCTGCGATTGTTTTTGTGTTTTATTTGAAACTTTGAGCGTATACTGTTATGATCCATGACAGCCGCCTGGCGGAATAAAAAGTTTAGGAACTGTTTAAAATTAAATGTGAGATTGTTTGAGATTTGGTGTTAGACTTTGCAGCATGCAGAAAATAAATAAAATGCAGGTCAGGAGGCACAAGATTTATGACAGTAAATATATCCGGATTATCACAACAAGAAGTGCAGAAGCGCAGGGCTCAGAGTTTAGAAAAAACGGCGGAAGAGCGTATAACAAAAAGTAAATCAAAAATTATAAAAGAAAATATTTTTACGCTGTTTAATTTTCTTAATTTTTTGATTGCGGCAATGCTTTTTGCGGTTGGCGCGTATTCAAACATGATATTTATAGGAATTATAATTTTAAATATTATGATCGGAGTTGCGCAGGAGTTTAAGGCAAAAAAGCTTGTAGATGAGCTCTCGATTTTAAATCGCCCGTCAGTATGTGTGCTCAGGGATAACAGAGAGTTTCAGGTTGAGCCGGGCGAAATTGTAATGGATGATATTATTGTACTGGAGAGCGGAAAGCAGATTTGTAATGACGCTGTGGTTGTTGAAGGAATGCTGGAGGTAAACGAGTCTCTGCTTACAGGAGAGAGCGATGCCGTTGTAAAGGAAAACGGAGCCGAGCTGCATTCCGGAAGCTCTGTAATTTCGGGGCGCGCGTATGCAATGGTTACACATGTCGGAAATGACAACTATGCTTCTAAGCTTGCAAATGAGGTGAAAAAAGAAAAGAAAGTACAGTCAGAGCTGCTGTGCTCAATGAGAAGGGTTACCCGTTTTACGAGTATTTTGATTATTCCGCTTGGAATTGCGTTGTTTCTGGAGGCATTTGTGATGCGTCAGTCATCAGTCTTTGCTTCGGTAGTGGCCTCGTCGGCGGCGCTTTTGGGAATGCTTCCCAAAGGACTTGTTTTGCTGATTTCCGTTTCACTTGCCGCCGGTGTAATCAGGCTTGCGAAAATGAAAATCCTTGTGCAGAATATATATTCGCTTGAGACGCTTAGCAGGGTTGACACACTTTGTCTTGACAAAACCGGGACGATAACCAACGGAAAACTTAAGGTGCGCAGGGTTATCTCAGCCTCGTATGGCACAGAAATTTCGGACGTCAGATCGGGAAAAAAAGACGAGTATACGCTTGTGAGGTCTTATCTTGCGGCCTGTGATGATAATAACGCTACATTTATGGCGCTGAAGGAAAAATTTGATATAAAGGGCAAAACATATAAACCGGTATGTAAAATCCCTTTCTCATCAAAAAGGAAGTGGGGGAGCGTGAGCTTCAATGAGGCTGGCAGTGTGTTTGTAGGAGCGCCTGAAAGACTGCTGCGAGGTCATCTTCCTTATGAAATGGAGCGTGAGCTTGATATGGGACGCAGGCTCATTGTTATCGGATATACAAAAAAAATATGGAAAAATGACAGGGAACTTCCTGAAGCAATAAAACCGCTTTATTTTGTTGTGCTTGAGGACACGATAAGGAATAATACTAAAAAAACTCTGGAATTTTTTAAGAAAGAGGGAGTTGACGTAAAGGTTATATCAGGTGACCATATAAAGACAGTGTCAATGATTGCAAAGAGAGCGGGACTTGAAAACTGGAGAAATGCAGTTGACTTATCAGCATGCGGAGGAAAAATAGACTATGACAGAATTTGTCAGGAATATTCGGTTTTTGCCAGAGTGACTCCGAAACAGAAACAGGAGCTTGTAAAAGCGTTTAAGAGAAAGGGGCATAAGGTTGCCATGACAGGTGACGGGGTTAATGACCTGCTGGCATTAAGAGAGGCGGACTGTTCCATTGCCGTAGCTGACGGAAGCGATGCGAGCAGGCAGATTGCCCAGGTAGTGCTTTTGAATTCTGATTTTACAAATCTGCCGCAGGTAGTAATGGAAGGCAGAAAGGTAGTCAATAATGTCACAAGAACAGCGAGTGTGTTTTTTATAAAAACAATTTACTCTGTCATTGTATCCCTGCTGTGTGTGCTCACAAACACTCCGTTCCCGTTTATACCGATACAGATAACTCTTATAGATGCATGTATAGAAGCGTATCCGTCATTTTTTACAATTTTCGAATCTGATACGAGAAGAATAACGGGAAGCTTTTTAAAAACAGCGCTTCTGAATGCCCTTCCTTTTGGGCTCACGGCAGCAGCAATGATTGCCGGCGTTAGCATAGCATCTCCGTTTGGAGCTGAACAGAGCAGAACGGTTATGTATATGCTTCTTATTTTGATTTCAATGGCGGCTGTTATAAAAAGCTGTGTTCCGTTTAATATGCTCAGAGGCTTTATATGTGTAACTATGGTTATAGGTACATTTGCGGCTCTTGCAATACTGCCTTCGCTTTTTGAGATAAGCGCGGTAACATCGGCGATGAGAAATTATATAATAACGGGAGCGGCGGTTTCAGTTGTCTCTATTTCTGTGATTTCGCTTTTTACAGGCGGCGGGGAGCGTTCGGACTTGGGAAGTCCATAGTAAACGCTGCCCATGTTCTGCCGGCATGCTGGTATATTCAGAATAATGAGCCGGCAAAGACATCGGTGTACCAGCGCAGATTGGTAAAGCCGTTGTCAAAATGACATTTTTTAAGTAGCACACTGGCTGTATGAATATAGGGTATGAAAATTTGTGAGTTTAT
>CASFUI010000222.1 GCA_949297565.1 uncultured Eubacteriales bacterium | reverse complement strand
TCTCTGCCCGCTTCAAACTGAGGCTTAATCAGACATACAATCTGACCGTCCTGCGTGAGAAGCTCCTTAACCGGACCTAGCACCTTTGTCAGTGAAATAAAAGACACATCTATACTTGAAAACTGTATCCTATCTGGAATATCATCGGGAGTCACATATCTTATATTTGTCTTTTCCATACAGACAACTCGCTCATCATTTCTCAGCTTCCAGTCAAGCTGTCCGTGCCCAACATCGACAGCATATACCTTTACCGCGCCGTTTTGAAGCATACAGTCGGTGAAGCCTCCCGTTGAGGAGCCGACGTCCATACAGATTTTGCCTTCAAGCTCCACATCAAATTCAGACATAGCCTTTTCCAGCTTTAATCCGCCTCTGCTTACATATTTAAGAGTATTGCCCCGCACCTCTATTTCGGCTCCAACGTCAAATGAAGCTCCCGCCTTGTCCTCTTTCTGTCCGTCAACATAGACACATCCCGACATTATAACAGCCTTTGCCTTTTCACGCGAGCCCGCCAATCCCCTGTTTACCAGAAGAACATCTAATCTTTCTTTTGCCATATCAATCTCCATTCCGAAGCGTTTACGCGAAGGAACGCGAAGAAAAATTCGCGCAGGCGATTTTTCTTCTGTGATAAACACTGTTTGTGACGCTCCGGCACAAACAGATGTATGAAAAATCAGCGCAGCAGCCTGATTTTTCATGCTAATCTCCATTCCGAAATCCAGTAGTTGAAAGTATGCGCTCCGCCACACTCTGAGCGTCTATTCCCGCCTCAGCTTTCAATATAGATACATTTCCGTGCTCAATATAATCATCCGGCAGAGCAATGTTTAAAACGCTTATATCCGCTCTGGATTCACTCACATACTGACAGACAGCCTCGCCGAAGCCGCCGCTTCTCACAGTTTCTTCCATTGTTACAAGCAGATGATGACTTTTGCAGCATTTGTGAACTGCCATAAAATCAAATGGCTTTACAAAGCGCGCGTTTATCACGGAAACATTAAGCCCCTTTTCCTTCAAAAGCTTTCTCACCACACACGCTGTCTCAACCATACTGCCAACAGCGAGAATAGCAATATCCTTTTCCCAGTAAATAGTCTCGGATTTTCCGTATACTATGGGCGCACATCCATGTCCGTCTGCCTCTCCAAACGAAGCCTCGCCTCTGGGATAACGGATTGCAAAAGGTCCGTCATACTTTTCTATCCCAAACTCAAGACCCTCCCGGAGCTCCTCGGCATTCTTAGGCGCAAAAACAGTCATATTCGGTATACAGCGCAGGAACGACAAATCAAATATTCCCTGATGCGTCTCGCCGTCGCTTCCCACAAGCCCTGCCCTGTCAATCGCAAACACAACATGAAGCTGCTGAATACAGACATCATGCAGAATCTGGTCGAACGAGCGCTGCAAAAACGATGAATAAACCGCAAAAACCGGCTTCATACCTCCCGCGGCAAGTCCCGCCGAAAATGTGACAGCATGCTCCTCCGCTATTCCAACATCAAAAAATCTTTCCGGAAACCATCTTGAAAACTTCGCAAGTCCCGTGCCGTCAGGCATAGCAGCTGTAATTGCCGCAATTTTATCATCCTTCTTTGCCAGACTGCAAATTGTCTCCGAAAACACATCAGAATACGTTGGATTATTTGAAGCCTTTTTAATCTCCCCTGTTTTTACGTCAAAAGGGGCAATGCCGTGAAATTTGCTCGGATTATGCTCTGCCGGCTTGTAGCCGTGACCTTTTTGCGTCACCACATGCACAAGAACAGCATGGTCAATTCTTTTTGCCACCTTAAAAATTTTAATCAGCTTGTCAATATCATGTCCGTTCACAGGTCCCATATAGGATATACCCATATTTTCAAACATTTGTCCCGGAAACAGAAACTGCTTGAGATTACTCTTTTTCTGCTTAATCGAGTCTACAATTTTGTCGCCTCCCGGAAGCTTATACAGGGTATTTGCGACTCCCTCCTTCAGGTCGTAATAAGAATT
>CASFUI010000221.1 GCA_949297565.1 uncultured Eubacteriales bacterium | reverse complement strand
CAAAGGGAAATTATATGTAATGAACTCAGACTGCACAGAAGCCCGTGCTTTAAACGATGATACCGTGTATTATTTAAACGTATGCGGAGATTATATATATTACGTCCGCAACAACCTTGATTCGTCAAAACAGTCAGGCAGTGTAAGCGGTCAGCTGTTCGGCGTATACCGCACTGATTTGGACGGTCAGGAGGCGGAGGTTTTATCCTCATCAATGTCAGGGGTTGCCTGCCTTTACGGCAATTCACTCTACTATCAGTACTATGACGCAAAGACAGGAATGTCGCTGTACAAGGCAGGAATTGACGGAAAGGAAAACATCCAGTTTTCGTCAAACGCCTACAATCCTGCAAGCGTATATGACGGCAAATTTTATTTTGCGGACTCATTCAATAAAAACCGAATAAGCACACTTGACGCAGAGACCGGAACGGTCAGCATATTCTATGACGCAAACGCCTATATGGCAGACGCCGCGGACAGCTATGTCTATTATATTGACCTGGATAAAGGCTACTCTCTTGTACGCCTAAATACGTCAAGCAAAACTCTTGAGCAGCTTTACGCAGGCACAGACGGCAGAGTAATTAATTACAACAGATACGGCAATAAAATATTCTTTGTGCTCGAGGGAGAAAACAACGGTCTGTACCGCATGAATGCCGACGGAACACAGGTTGAATACATCGCCGAAGGCAACATCAGCTCAATTCACTGTACTTCGCAATACACATTTTTCCAGTACTACGAGGACAGCGAAACGCTTTACAGAATTCCCACAACCGGAGCCATTACAAAGGTTGAAGAAATAACTATAAAGTAAAATTAATAAACCTCAAAGCGGGTTTCTTGTCATTTTCCATCTACTTCTCATCAACCACCTGAAAGATATAAAATTTAAGATACAAAGACGCGTCGGCAGCCCAGAGTACCGGGTGGTCCGGCGCCTGTGTCCTGAATTCAATCTGGCGCAGACGTTTATGTACGTTTCTTGCCGCCTCGGAAATCGTTTTTGTAAAAAGCTCTGTATCCATAAAATGAGAGCATGAACATGTCGCAAGATAACCTCCGTCGCGCACCAGCTTCATAGCTCTCAAATTAATCTCACGATAACCCTTAACGGCATTCTTTACCGAGCTTCTGGCCTTAGTAAACGCAGGCGGGTCAAGTATAACCAGATCAAAGCTCTCCCCTTTCCTTTCAAGCTCAGGAAGCAGCTCAAACACATCCCTGCATATAAATTTAACTCTGTCATCAAGATCATTAAGCCGGGCGTTTTCGCGCGCCTGCTCCACGCCAAGCTCAGACGCGTCAACACCAAGAACGCTTGCAGCTCCTGCCATTCCGGCATTCAGCGCAAACGAGCCGGTGTGTGTAAAGCAATCGAGCACCTTAGCCTCCGGACACAGCTTCCATATAGCTTTTCGGTTGTATTTCTGGTCAAGAAAAAAGCCTGTTTTCTGTCCTTCCTTCACATCGACAAAATACTTTACGCCATTTTCCTCTATCTGTACTTTTGTGTCAAACTCATCGCCGATAAATCCCTTAAAGCGCTCCATTCCCTCGTTTAAACGCACCTTTGCATCGCTTCTCTCATATATCCCTCGTATGTTCATACCGTTTTCGGCGAGAACTGCTTTCAGCTTATCAAGAATTAAAAGCTTAAACCTGTCTATTCCAAGCGCGAGAGACTCTACCACAAGCACGTCTGAAAACTTGTCAACCACTAGTCCGGGAAGAAAATCAGCCTCACCGAAAATAAGTCTGCACGAAGACATGTCCACTGTGTGTTTTCTGTAATCCACACAGCTTCGTACTCTCCTCTCAATAAACGCCTCATCTATGACATGCTCATGTCTGCTCATCATCCTTACTGTGAGCTTCGATTTTCTGTTTATAAAGCCTATCCCCATAAAATAACCGTCGAAATCATGTACCTCTGCAAGCGTGCCGTCAGGCGCGTCTCCCGCAATGCTTGCTATCTCATTATCATATACCCACATGCCTCCTGATTTTAAAGTTCTCCCCTCTCCCTTTTTCAGGCTGACAATTCCACGTATCTTAAATAAGTCTTCCATATCGTATTCTCCTTATATCTTTATTCTTTGTTTATCTATGATTCCTTTGTATTGCCGCAAAGGCTGAAAATAACTACTCCGGCTATGGCAACCGCAATCCCAAGCAGCTTAAGCCATGAAAAATCCTTTTTCTCGCTGCCGAATAATCCAAATAACTCTATCAGATATGCAACTGCAATCTGACTTATGACAATAGTAATCTCGGCTTTAGCAACTCCAAGCCCTGACATAGCCTTTACAACGGTGTAAGTTATAAACGCGCCGATAACACCGCCAAGCAGAGCTATTTTAGGCTGTACTCCAAAAAGTCCCATAATCTCCGGTCTGCCGTCTACAAACCACATTACCACGCATGTCAAAAAAGCCGTTATCTGCACAAAGCCTGCTGCCACCCATATGCTGCTGCTCTTTGTTACCCCTGTGTTAAACACTCCCTGCACGCTCATCAGCGCACCTGAAATAATTGCAATCAAAAAACCTGCCATCTGTACCTCCTAAGAATTAAATCTAGCATTGACTTCAATCTAATATCTAATTATGTACAGATAACAGGTTATTTATTCCTGTGAGCGTTCTTTACACATTGTGATGGCTTATATGTACCGCACAGGTTATCACTTGTACGTCCATAAGCCTCTGTCAGCCGTCCTGAGGTTTTAACTCAGACATAAATGCGTTAATTGCGGTATCCGAATTTTCCCCGTCCCAAATCTGATGCAGCATTATCTCAAATCTGGTGTAAAAATATGATGCTCCCATAAACTTGGCTTTTGTGTTCGATTCGCTGTATATCTCATAAATCTTGCCGTGGCTTTCCTCATAATCATTATTTTCAATCTGTATAGTCCTTGAACTCATAAGCCCTATTGTGCTGTTGATTGCAGACGCATAATCATAGCTCATAGCATTTGCAACCGCCTTCGCAGCCTCTATTGATGATGAGTAAGGATTTACAAACGCGCACATATTCTCGGAGATACCGCTTATCTCCAGCCCGTCGGCGATCTGAGGAATTTCGCATACCCCGTAAGAAATACCCGACTCATCTATCGTGCGCAGATGTTCCACATCTGTAATCGTATATGCCAGCTGCCCGTCGGCAAACATCTGAGTACACGAATCCAGCGTAGATTCGGAACGCACAATTCCAAATTCATCGCGGAATTTTACAAATTCCTCAACAGCTCTTTTCAAAAGCTCTCTGTCCGCGCTTACAATATTGCTGTCATCACCGGTATCTCCGCCTATTGAGACACTTGAGCACGAAAACCCGAAATTGACAAGCATATCTGACACATCCCACGATACAAGCTGTATAATATTTTCATTTTCCTGAGTAACCTGATAATTACTGCAATAATCACTTAACTGTGAAAATGTGTCTACCGCATAAGCAACATTTTTATTATATACCATAAACGGCACATTAAAGCTTATTGGATATCCGTAAAGCCTGCCCTTATATTTTGCCGCCTCAATCGCTGCTCTGCTGTAATTTTTCTCAGTATAATTTGACGAATATGTGCTGTTCTCAACCGTCAGTCCCATCATACACGCCTTTTCCAAATCATCGGACAGCATCAGATAAACGTCAGCAGCGTTATTCTTTCTTATGCTCTCGTCGTAAATATACTCAAGATAATTTTCAGCATCAACCAGAACAGGTTCAATCGTAACAAGTTCATTTGCCGCGTGAAATCTCTCCGCCACAAAATTAATATAATCTGTATATCTCTCGTCACAATACCACACACGCACTGTTCTTTGCTCTTCAAGCTTTAAATCTCTTGCTGTCTTATCTGCCTTGTCGCCTCCGCAGGCGGCAAGAGGAACTGCCATGCACAGCGCAATCAGCAATGCCGCCGCTCTCCTGAGAATATTTCTACCCGATTTTATAAAACGACTCATCTAAAAACTCCTTTTTCAGACAACCTCACTCAGAGCCTCTCCGAGCTTCTCAATCATCTCGTCAACATCGCTCTCTGTTATGACAAGAGGCGGCACAAAACGAATTACATTTGTTCCTGCTGAGAATAAAATCAAGCCCTTTTCAAGAGCCTTAGCTATTACCTCATTAGGGCTGACTGAAAGCTCTATTCCCTGAATAAGACCGATGCCTCTTCGCTCCTTTACAATATCATATTTATTTACAAGCTCTTCAAGCCTTTCTGAAAGGTATGCCCCTGTTCTTCTTACATTCTCCAGAACTCCCATCTTGTCAAACAGCTCAAACACCTTAACTGCCGCAGCGCAGGCAAGAGGATTGCCTCCGTAGGTTGTTCCGTGGTCTCCCGGAACAAGCGCCTTCGCCACATCCTCGCTTGCAAGAAACGCGCCGACAGGCACACCGCATCCAAGCGCCTTAGCGACAGTCACAATATCAGGCTTTACCCCGTACTGCTGGTACGCAAACATAGAGCCCGTGCGCCCCATTCCGCACTGTATCTCGTCAAGAATTAAAAGTATGCCCCTCTCATCGCACAGCTTTCTCACACCCTCGATAAATTCCGGCTTAGCAGGATAAACTCCGCCCTCCCCCTGAACTGTCTCAAAAATAATCGCGCATGTTTTGTCGTTGACAAGCTCCTTTACGCTCTCAAGATTATTATATTTTGCAAACTTTATTCCCGGAATCATAGGTCCGAACGCTTCCTGATAATGACGGTTTCCCGTTACCGCAAGCGCGCCCATGCTTCTGCCGTGGAATGAGTGCTCCATGGCAATAATTTCATGGTCAGTGCTTCCGTCCCTCAGATAGGCATACTTCTTAGCCAGCTTGATAGCCCCCTCTACTGCCTCTGTTCCGCTGTTTGTAAAAAACACTCTGTCCATTCCTGACGCTGCTGTCACAGCCTTTGCGGCAAGCACGGAAGGCTCATTATAAAAATAATTTGAGGTGTGTATCAGCTTGTCAATCTGTGCCTTCAGTGCATCGTTATACTCTCTGTTATTATACCCGAGTGCAAACACTGCAATGCCGGCTCCAAAATCAAGATATTCTTTGCCGTCTGTATCATAAAGCCTTACCCCGTCTCCTCTGTCAAGTACAATCTGATAACGGTTATATGTATGTATAAGCTTCTCTTCCGCTGTTTCAATAATAGTCTTAGTATCCATTTTATCCATTCCTTTAAATATTAGTATTGTAAAACCTCTCCGCGTCATCGCTTAAAATCGCAGTTCCTATACCTTTGTTTGTAAAGATTTCAAGAAGAAGGCAGTGAGGTATTCTCCCGTCAAGAATATGTACTCTTGAAACGCCGTTTTCAATGGCTTCAATGCAGTTGCCGAGCTTAGGCAGCATTCCTCCCCCTATCGTTCCGCTTGACAGAAGTTCCTTAGCCTCAGATGTAGAGAGTTCGGAAATAAGCGTGCTCTTGTCGTTGTAATCTCTGTAAACTCCCTCAATATCCGTCAGGAAAGCCAGTTTTTCCGCATTGACAGCCCTTGCAACGGCACATGCCGCGTCATCCGCGTTTATGTTATATGAGTGAAATGAAGCGTCATAGCCGACAGGGCAGATAACCGGAAGAAAATCATCCTTGAGCAGTGAGTGGATAATTGTAGCGTCTACACTCTTTACCTCTCCGACATATCCAATATCCTCCCCGCCGGACATCTTTTTTTCAACCTTCAGCATTCCTCCGTCCTTGCCGCTTATACCGCACGCCT
>CASFUI010000220.1 GCA_949297565.1 uncultured Eubacteriales bacterium | reverse complement strand
TTAGAATACTTAAGAGTAGGTACAGACCCACCTTTCTGCGCGCCCACGAGAGTTAATCTGAAATCCTGCTCCGCCGTGAACTCCACTGTTGCCTGACCCGTGCTGAAATTAGCGCTTCCGTCAAGTCTTAGCGAGGTTGTAAGCGTATCATTGCCATATGCAACAGACTGTCCAGAAATAAGCTGAACTTTATTTCCTTTTGTAGTAACCTTAAAAAATCCGTCAAGTGTTGTGTCAGCTATCAATGTAGGCTTATCCGCATCAGTAAATAATGAAGCGTCAATAGTATCGCCCTCAACAGAATATTCAGGAAGAAGTGTCTGAACCTCAACATAGAGAATATTTCCGCCGTTGTCACCGCCAATCCAGTACTTTCCGGCTTCCTCAAGCGTGAACTCAATTCTGTTTACAACGCTTATGTCATTTTCCATCTCAATGGAAATCTTGTCTCCGCCTTCCTTTGCATACTGGAAAGAGTGTTTTGTATCATTGACTGCTTTTACCGCGTCATATACAATAACCTTTACAGGTGAGGAAACCTCAAAGCTCATACCTGCCTGTCCTGTTGCGGACTTAAGATCTCCTCCGAGCTGAAGAGCCTGAGTATACTCACCCATATCGCATGAGAGAGCGCTATCCGACAACTTCACCCATGCATTCTTATTTCCGGTTGCACTGACTGTAAAGAAATCGTCAGTTCCAACCTTTGTATCTTCTGTAATAGATGCTTTCCCAGTTGTTTCATCAAAGCTCGGGCTGTAATCAGAAGCATCAAAAACATATGCCTTCTTGTCCGACGCATTCGCGTCCGTACCAGTTGTCTCGGCATTTACAACTGAAAGCGGACTTGTTGGAAAAGTACCAATTACCATGAGTACTGCCGCAAATATCGCCATTACTCTTTGCCGTAATTTTCTTTTCATAAATATCCTCCTACCTAAATTTTATAATTTATACTCCCAAACAACGCACAGTATTATACATATATAATAATCATATTTTTTACAACTATTATATTTCTGTGTCATTTTCTTCAGGAATATTGTAATTTTCATAATACCATATCCCTTTCGGCAAAACTACCTTTTTTTATATTTACACAAGGCACACTACTGTTTTTTTGTCATTTTAGTATAATTTAACCAAAAAATCCCAAAATAATAAGTTTTATAAAAGCTATTGTTTTATACACATCAACAATTTACACAAACACAAACTTACTGATATCAGAAAGCTCTTCTCTGTATCTGAAATTCATAACGTCAAAATTCTTAATCTGTTCAATATCTTCAATACAATTTTCCGCCATAAACCTGACCATTTCACCTCTCGCCATTTTTGCGAGAGTTCCCTTAGATTTAAGCCCGCTGTCCGTCTCCTCAAGAAAATCAACCGTTATAACCCTGTCGCACGGCTTAATATAAGGCTCTATGGCTTTAAAATATTCTTTTGACGCCAGATTAATAATTATGCGCTCGCCGCACATTTTTTCAGAGCCGCCGCGGCTTTTCGTGAGACTGTCATACAACCTGCCGCCCCAAAATTCATACAAATTATTTTTGCCGTCCACCTCCAGTTTAGCCTGCATCTCAAGCCTGTACGGCACAACTCCGTCAAACGGCTTTAAAATGCCATAAAATCCTGACAAAATACGAAGATGTCTCTGTATATATTCCAGCGCACGGTCCGTAAACACCCGTGGAGCCATATGCTGATACTGTAATCCATCATATGAAAATAACGCGGGAGTAAGCCCGCTGTACAGATCCATATTTTTAAATCTCTCATAATTAAGCTCAGCCAGCTTATCATTGCATTTCCATAACCTCTTTGCCTCATCTGAAGAAAGACGCTGTACCGCCTGCATGACAGCCACTGTCTCACTTATATATTCAGGCAGCCCCTTTGCGTTAAACGAATCCGTGTCGGCATTCATCTTTTTTGCCGGTGAAATAATAATTTTCATTTATAATTCTCCAAGCATCTGAGCAGGATTATCAGCCGCCTTGACAGCGCCGAAAGCCTTCTCAATTATTCCCTCTTCGTTGATTAAATAAGTAGTCCTGACAACTCCCATGCTGACCCTTCCCGCTGTTTTCTTTTCCTTCCACACATCATATGCCTTTATACAGGTAAGCTCTGTGTCTGACAATAAAGTAAACGGAAGTTCGTATTTTTCCTCAAATTTTTTGTGTGAAGCCACCGAATCCCTGCTTACACCGATAATAACGGCATCCTTCTCCAAAAACTGCGGATACAATTCTTTAAAACCACATGCCTGTTTGGTACAGCCCGCTGTATTGTCCTTAGGATAAAAATACAATATAACCTTCTTTCCTCTGTACTCCTCAAGAGTGTGCATTTCTCCGTTCTGGTCCGGCAATTCAAATCCCGGAGCCCTAGTTCCAACTTCCAGCATATAATTATTCTCCTTTCATAAAAAACATAAGTTCAAAAAATCTCTTCGGCATTCTCAGGCATCCTTTTAACATGCTCAAGAAAGCCTCTCGCCGCGGCAGCCTCATCTCTGTTATATGTATATCCAAGCTCCTCCGCAACAAAAAGCGCCGTCTTTTCAAACAAATCACACATCTTTAAAACCGCACTCCATGCGCCTGATATATCCGCTGCGAAAAATGTATCTAAATACTGACGGTATTCATTTACGTCAAGCCATTTATACAAATATTTTGACGACTTTCCCACGCTCACGCAAAAGTCGCTGCATACACCCGCTTTCCAGCAAAGCATTTTATCAAGCTGTTTTCGCACGACAGCATCAGCCATGTCGTGCACATATAATATCTCGCCTCTCCACAAGCCCTTAGCCAGATTATTGGTACACCACCAAAATTCATTGCAGCAGAAATCAAACTGTTCCTTATCAGGCTTTTTCACCCAATAATCCCTATCCGACGACTCAGGAATTTCAGGAAGGACGTTATATTTATCCAATAAAACTTTACACAGACTGTCATCTAAAATATGTTCCATTGCATGTGCTACGGACTCAACATGCAGATCAATTCTGCTGCCGTCCTTAAACTGCATCAGCCACCCGTAAAAATTGTCCTTATCATGTTCATAAGCCGAATTTTCCGCAGGAAATTCATCGGGATACTGCATATATAAAATTTCCCCGAACTGCTCGATCCAATTTTTATCTCTGATAAAACTTTGCGTTTCACCGACAACATAAACAATATCATAATCCTGAAAAATATCTTTTGGAACATTCGGGTTAGTCCGTGATCCATTCATATACAAAGCGGCAATTCTGTCATCGCTGTCTGCGATATTTAAAAACAGTTCAAACATCTCTTTTTCACTTCTCATCTGAATTTCAGCTCCTGTTTTTTATAGCTCTATAATAGCACATTAGTTGTATCCTTTCTATTTGTTTGTATAAAATTG
>CASFUI010000219.1 GCA_949297565.1 uncultured Eubacteriales bacterium | reverse complement strand
TCCAGTATGTTGAGGTGGATTCCGATACTGTTGCCGTTGATACCTTAAACGATTTAAAAAAAGTTAATGAGATAATGAAAAATATTGCTGAGTAAAAAGTACGGGAGTTTAATATGAGTTTTATTTATAAAAGGGAAATAATTGATGGAGTGAGCAGTTCAAGAAAAATATTCGGTATTCCTGTTTATCAGAGGACTGATACAGAGGAGGTCACAGTAAAAAAATACTTTTTGGGAATATGGAAGACAGAGACATACAGAGACCGGAAAAGATATTACTTATTTGGCGGGTGTGTGGGCGAGAAAAATTATATTTCGGTTAAAGAATTTCGTGTTCTGTTAGAGGAGTATAAGAATACAGTGGCACAGTTAAATTCTGTTGCAAAACAGTCTATGGTTTTTAATTCGATGAAAAATGAATTAAATAAATGTTACGCGGAGACGGCAAATTTAAAAAATTTAATTCAATGTCAGGGATTACATAAAGAGACATTTGGCCCTTACAGAAACGCGTTCAGAGGAAGGGAGGTTGTTTTGGTCGCCTCCGGTCCTACAAGCGCATATTATACACCGATTGAAGGCGCAATTCATGTCGGCTGCAATAACGCCTGTCTTTTGGAGAATGTAAAGCTTGATTATCTTTTTTGTCAGGATTTTTATATGGATGATGAAAAGAGGGAATTAATTGTCAATTACAGACCAGGACAGTGTAAAAAGTTTTTCGGCAGAATACCTGATAACAGAATGGAAGCATGTATGAGAACGAAAGAGGCAAGCCATGTCAGAAGAATACCGAGACATTTTGTAGATGAAGCAAAGGCGAGCGAGTATTACGTTTATGACCTTCTTCAGAACAGAATTGCTTATGATATTGAGAGAGAGCCGCTTGTAGCGGACAGTGTGGCGAACGCTGCTTTTCAGTTTATACTGCATTGTCACCCAGATAGAATTTATCTTGTCGGCTGTGATTGCTCTTCAGGATATTTTTATGAATCAAAAGTACAATTTGATAATTCCATAATGATTTCAAAATGGAAAAAGCTCAAAGAATATGCAGATTCTCTTTATCCGGACATCGAAATAATATCTGTTAATCCTGTTGGGTTAAAAGGTGTATTTAAAGATGAATATGATGAAGTTTATTTAATTAAGAACAGATAGGAGATACCGATGAAAAAAATACAGGTGCTTGATTGCACGTTAAGAGACGGCGGATACTGTAATAACTGGCGTTTTGGGAAGGATAATATAGTAAAAATTATCGATAAACTGTGCGATGCGGGGATTGATATAGTAGAGTGCGGCTTTTTGACGAATAAAGACTGCGGTAACCCTGATGTTTCAAGATTTGAGAGTATTGAAGCGGTGAGCGGGTATATAAAAGACAAAAAAAATTCCAAAATTGTTCTTATGGCTAATTACGGCGAGTTTGATTTTGATAAGCTTCCTGAAAATGACGGGACGTTATACGGAATTAGACTGGCTTTTCATAAAGATGATTTAGACGCATCATTGGAGGTTTCTAAAAAAATTATAGATAAGGGCTATAAGGTATTTGTACAGCCTATGGTTTCTTTAAGATATACGGACGAGGAATTTTTAAATCTGATTGAAAAAGTTAATGAAATAAATCCATATGCGTTTTATATAGTTGACAGTTTTGGCTCTATGAAAATAGAAGAACTGAAAAAGCTTTATTCAATGACAGCCTCAAATTTGAATGACAGTATTAGTATTGGTTTTCATGCTCATAATAATATGCAGCTTGCGCGTGCGAATGCCGAGTGGCTTATCAATAATGCCGGCGATTTAAGAAATATAATTATTGACTCGAGTGTATACGGTATGGGGAGAGGCGCGGGAAATCTCAATACTGAGCTTATGGCTGAGTATATAAATAATGTAAGTGAAAATAAGTATTGTGTAAAAGATTTATTGGAAATAATTGATGAGGTTATTCTTGATTTATATGAGAAAAAAGGCTGGGGATACAGCCTTCCTAATTTCTTGTCTGCGAAGTACAATGTTCATCCGTATTATTCTGTTTACCTCGAAAATAAAAAGACGCTTACTCTTAAAGAAATGTGTGATATTTTTGAGAAAATACCGGCGGATAAGAGATATGAGTTTGATGAGGGGTGTATTTCGGATATTTATATCAGTTATTTGGATAACCGGGACGCGGAAGCGGACGGTGTAGAAATTTTAAAAGAAGCTTTAAAAGGAAAAGAAGTATTATTAATTGCACCGGGAAAATCTGCTGAGAAAGAAAAAGAAAAGATTATTGATTTTGCTGAAAATAATAATGTTACGGTTATATCAGTTAATTTTGTCTATAAAAATGTCAACCCTGACTATATTTTTATAAGCAACATAAGACGTTTCAGACAGGCTGATTTATCGGACCGGAATGTAATAGCAACTGCAAATATAAAAGACAGTGTGAAATATAAAATACCGTATATGGAATATCTTAACATTGAAAAAGGCGTTGAGGATAATGCAGTATTGATGCTTATAAAATTTTTGACGGATTGCCGCGTGAATAAAATATATATTGCTGGTTTAGACGGGTATTCATACAATATGTCGGACAATTATATTGATGACAGAATGACAATAAACATGGATTCCGGCTGGGTTGAAGAAAAAAATCACGGTATTGAAAAAATGATTAATTATTTTAAAAAAGTATGTTTTATTGAGTTTGTCACTTCGTTTAAAAATATCAGACTGGAGGAAAATTAGGTTATGAATAATTCGGAAATCAAGATATTGGTTTCATATAAAGAAGAACATCCCTATGTAAAGACAGATATTATTGTTCCTATTCAGACGGGAAGAGCCATAGCTGACAGAAATTTTGAGGGAATGATAGGCGACGATACGGGCGATAATATTTCTGAGCAGAATGATAAATATTGTGAACTGTCTGCTCAATACTGGGCATGGAAAAATCAAGAGGCATTGGGAAATCCTGAATATATAGGCTTTATGCATTGGAGGAGACATTTTCTCTTTGATGAAAAGCTGCCGAGACCGTCGAGAAAATGGCTGAATGGCGGAGATTATTATGAATTTAGCAAATTTGACGAAGAATATTTTGAATATTTCAGTGATGACAAAATATGCAGAGTTATGGATAAATACGATATTGTTCTGCCTAAAGCATATGATTTCGAGAATTACAAATATAAGTCTGTAAGAGAAAATTATATGGTGCAGAGAGGACAGCACATTGAAAATTACGAGTTGATGCTAAGTGTGCTGAAAGCGGAATATCCCGAGTATAAAACGGCTGTTGCCACGTTTGAAAAGGGCAGATTTGAGTATTTATGCAATATGTTTGTCATGCGCAGGGATATATTTGACGAGTATTCTTCTTTTTTATTTGGGGTACTTAAGAAAATAGACGATTTGATGGATTACTCACATTATTCAAGTCAGGGATACAGAACAGTAGCCTATTTAGGAGAAATGATTTTAAACGTATTTATATTATATTACGTTGAAAAACATCCGGAAGTAAAAATTAAAGCCCTGGATATGGGAGTGCTTCATCATGCGGAGTTTGAGATACAGCCAAAACCGGCGTTTAAAGATAATTATACTGCAGTAGTTGTTCCTTGCAGCAATTTTTATGCCCCGTATTTAAGCGTATATATTCAAAGCATTATAGATTCATCGGACAAAAATCATAATTATGATATTGTTGTATTTAATGATGATATATCGGATGTGAACAAGGAAAAGCTTAAATATGGATTACCGGATAATTTTTCTTTGAGGTTTATAAATGTTTCCGGCTATTTTGAAAATATTAATCTTAAATCATCGAAGGGTTATCTGTCTGTTAATTCATATTACAGACTAGTCATTCCGAAGGTAATGAAAAACTATAAGAAGGTTATAGTTACTGATATAGATTTAATATTTGAAGACGATATAGCAAAGCTTGATGAAATAGATTTGAAGGATGCGCCGATAGCTGCGTGTATTGAGCCTCAGGAGGGAATAAATCTGAACACTCGTGAAGAGGAACGAGAATATTCCAAAAATATTTTAAAACTTGAAGATCCATACAGATATTACAACACAGGCGTAATGCTCATGAACATTGAGTTGTTTAAAGACGAATATATTAAAGATATGCTGCAGATGATAGATGTAAAGTACAGATGTCACGAACAGTGCATCTTAAATTCGTATTTCGACGGAAAAATAAAGAAAATTTCTGCAGATTGGAATTTTGAAGCTACTTTAAATCCGCTGGAGAGAGAAAACAGCATGCCGCTGGAAATGAGAGATGAATATTTAAAGGCTTCAGAAAATCCCAAAGTTCTGCACTGGCCGGGACCTAATAAACCGTGGAAAATGGCGGCAGTTAATTTAGGCTATAGGTGGTGGTTAAAAGCAAGAAAAACTGTTTTTTATGAGGAGATACTTATGAGATACAGTGAAATTCTCGCTATAAGACAGATAAAAAACAATAATAAATAATACGATTGGAGAAAAAAATGAAAGTTGTAATATTAGCAGGAGGACTCGGAACACGCATATCGGAGGAATCGCATCTCAGACCGAAGCCGATGATTGAAATAGGCGGACGTCCGATTTTGTGGCATATAATGAAAGAATATTCATATTTTGGGTTTAATGATTTTATTATATGCGCCGGATATAAGCAGGAGGTAATAAAAGAGTATTTTAATGAATATTACCTGCATAGTTCAGACATTACATTTGATTTTTCTCAGAAAAACGCGAAAGTTATACATAACAACGTGGCGGAGCCGTGGAAGGTAACCATTGTCGACACAGGATTAAATACTCTTACGGGAGGAAGAATTAAGAGAGTTAAGGATTATATAGGCAATGAGACATTTATGCTGACTTACGGAGACGGGGTATGTGACGTCAATATTAAAAATCTGCTTGAGTTTCATAAAAATGGCGGTAAGCTTGCGACAATGACTGCAATTCAGCCGGGAGGACGCTTCGGAGTTTTGGATATCAGCTCCGATAATGTAGTTGAGCGCTTTGCCGAAAAGAAAAAAGAAGACGGAGGCTGGATAAACGGAGGTTATATGGTATTGGAGCCTCAGGTTATTGATTATATTGACGGCGATGACACTGTTTTTGAAAAGGAGCCTCTTGAGCGCCTGTCGAATGAGGAGGAACTCCAGGCTTATAAATACAGCGGTTTTTGGCAGTGTATGGATACGATGCGGGATAAGCAGTTGTTGGAGAGCTTGTATCAGTCAGGCAAAGCACCGTGGAAGGTATGGGAGGATTAGTATGGATTTAAGCTTTTATAAAGGCAAAAGAGTACTTGTGACAGGTCATACAGGATTTAAAGGAAGCTGGATGTGCAGGGTGCTTCTGCGCGAGGGCGCCGAGGTGTCAGGGTATTCATTGGAACCGCAGAAGGAGCAGAATTTATTTAGATGTTTAAATTTAGATAGCGATATGGCTTCTGTTACAGGAGATGTAAGAAATCTTGAGGATTTATTAAAAGCGTTTAAAGAATACAGACCGGAGATCGTCATACATATGGCTGCCCAGCCTATTGTAAGGGAAAGTTATATTAATCCTGTTTTTACTTATGAAACCAATGTAATAGGAACGGTCAATGTCCTTGAGGCAGTAAGACTGACTGAAAGCGTAAAATCTGTTGTGAATGTCACAACAGATAAGGTATACAAAAATAACGAGTGGGAATGGGGGTACCGTGAAAATGATATTTTGGACGGCTATGACCCGTATTCTAATTCAAAATCATGTTCTGAGCTGGTAACGGCAGCTTATAAGAGGTCGTTTTTAAATGACAGAGGGATTGCTGTCTCAACATGCAGGGCGGGTAATGTTATAGGCGGCGGAGATTTTTCAAAAGACAGGATAATTCCCGACTGCGTGAGAGCTATGGAGTCGGCGGAACAAATTATTGTAAGAAATCCTAATTCTGTGAGACCGTATCAGCATGTCCTTGAACCGGTATGTGCGTATCTGAAATTGGCTGAACATCAATATTCAGATGCCGAAAAGTATGCCGGAAATTATAATATCGGGCCTGATGACTGTGACTGTGTTACAACCGGTAAACTTGTGGATTTGTTTTGCAGCTTTTGGGGAGGCAGCGCAGGCTGGAGGGATGTTTCTGAAAAAAACGCTCCGCATGAGGCAGGCTTTTTAAAACTGGACTGTTCTAAAATAAAGCGTGTTATGAACTGGAAACCGAAATGGCATATAGAGGAAGCTGTTAAATACAGCGTTGCTTGGAGTAAGGCTTATCTTGACGGAAAAGATGTTTTAGATGAGACGGACAGACAGATTGCGGAGTATATGAAGTAGGAGACAGCTGCGGTGAGAAAGGTGATAGTAACAGGAGCAAACGGCTTTGTGGGAGCTGCCCTGATAAAGGAATTAATCAAAAATGAAACAGAGGTTATAGCATTAGGGCGCGAGGGAAATACCGATAATATTCCGGAAAGCGAATTGGTTTCTTTTTATTCGTTTGATTTGAAGAATGTATTTGAGATAAAAGAAAAGCTTACGTGTAATGATATTGATACGTTTTATCATTTTGCGTGGGCTGGTGTCTCGGGTGAGCTGAGGTCTGATACAAGGCTGCAGCTTGACAACGCGCAGTGGACGGTAGATTGCCTTAAGCTTTCAAAGGAGCTTGGCTGCAAAAGGTTTATTTATGCCGGGAGCATAATGGAGATAGAAACATATAAGGCATTATTTAATAACGGTAATAAACCGGGCGCCGGATTTATTTACGGTGCCGGAAAACTTGCTGCGCATGCAATGTGTAAAGCGGTTGCCGTGCAAACAGGCGTTGACTTTATATCTGCCGTAATAACAAATGCATACGGTGTAGGCGATAACAGTTCAAGAATGCTTAATTCTGCGATAAAAAAGTGTATAAGCGGAGAGCCGCCTAAGTTTACGGCAGCAAATCAAAATTATGACTTTGTATATATAGATGACGCTGCCAGAGCCTTCAGGCTTATAGGAGAAAAAGGCAAGCCTTTTTGCGAGTATGTGATAGGCTCATCAAATGCGGGGCCCCTTAAACAATTTTTGCTGGAAATGAAAAGCGAGATTGCGCCGGACTTAGATTTTATTTTTGGAGATATTCCTTTTACAGGCGGCAACATACCTTTAAAATATTTTGATTGCAGTAAAACAGAAGCGGACACAGGCTTCAGAGCGGAAATCAGTTTTAGAGAAGGAATTAGGCGAACAAGAGACTGGATGCTGGAGGAAAACAGATAATGAATAATTTTGGATGTGAGAAAGACCGGAAGGAGGCAGCTGTCGCCGGATGTGGTATTTCGGGAGCAGTTTGTGCCAGACTTTTGGCAGAAAAAGGGTACAGGGTTACAATTTATGAGCGGCGTAATCACATAGGCGGCAATATGTACGATTATAAAAATGATGCGGGAATTTTGGTGCATAAATACGGACCTCATATTTTTCATACAAAGAAAAAAGAACTGTATGAATTTATGTGCCGGTATTCCGATTGGATACCATACGATTTGACATGTGGAGCTGTTATCAATAAAAAGTATACTCCTACGCCGTTTAATTTCAGTACGATTGATGATTTTTATGCAAAAGAAAAAGCTGAACAGCTCAAAAATGAAATTAAAAAAGAATTTCCTGATCAGGAAACAGCTACGGTTTTGGAGCTGCTGGAGCATAAAAATGATTTGATAAGGGAGTACGCCAAGTTTCTTTTTGACAATGATTACAGTCTTTATACTGCCAAACAGTGGGGGATTTCTCCTGACAAGATAGATAAAAGTGTCCTGAAGAGAGTGCCGATTAGATTTAACTATGACGTCGGCTATTTCGACGATGATTTTCAGGCAATGCCCGAAGTATCATACACATCATTCTTTGAAAACATATTAAATCATCCCGATATATGTGTTAAGCCGGGAGAGGATTTTTTAAAGCATTTTGAACTTAATGAGGAACAATCAGAGTTTAGCTGCGAAGGTAAAAAATACTGCGGTATAATAGTTTATACAGGTGCTATTGATGAATTATTTGGATGGAAGTACGGCAAACTGCCTTACCGTTCGCTCAGATTTGAGTGGAAAACAGAAAATAAAAAGAGCTTTCAGCCGGCGCCGGTAGTGGCATATCCGCAGGAGAAGGATTTCACGAGAATAACCGAATATACAAAACTTCCTGTTCAGGACGTCGGGGATAAAACGACCTATGCGGTGGAGTACCCGATTCCTTATAGTGCAGGCTCAGAGGTTGAGCCGTATTATCCTATACCAAATGAAGAAAATTTTGCGCTGTACAGCAAATACAGAAATGAGAGTGAGAAAATAAAAGGGCTGTATTTATGCGGAAGATTGGCGGATTATCAGTATTATAATATGGATCAGGCACTGGAGAAAGCCATTATGCTCTGCGGTAATTTTTAAAAGTGCATGAAGTGCAGTAAAAATTAAAAATCTTTATAAAAAGCGGTAAAGTCGAGTCGGCTATACCGCTTTTAATTTTTTTGCAAATAAACACCATATAACAGTTGACAACAGTTCAGTGCTGTTATATACTGTTATACACAGAGGAGGTCATACAGTTGAAAATGAACATAATAATCAACAATTCATCAATGGTGCCTATCTATGAACAGATAGTTGAACAGATAAAAACACTTATACGCAGAGGGGAGCTTGTTGAGAATGATATTCTTCCGTCGGTGCGCACATTGTCAAAAGAACTCAAAATCAGCGCTTTGACTGTAAAGAAGGCTTATGACAATCTTGAGGCGGAGGGCTTTACCGTCACTGTTCACGGAAAAGGGACCTATGTTGCGGCTGCCAATACAGAGCTTCTCATGGAGGAACAGAAAAAAGAAGTTGAGAATGATCTGGAGCTGGCTGTTCAAAAGGGAAGAAGATACGGGCTAAGCGATGAGGATATTAAGAGTTTGTTTGATTTGATTTTGGAGGGCTGATATGGTAAAGATTGAGAATTTAAGAAAAAGCTATGGGAGATTTTCTCTTGACTGTTCTATGGAAATACTTCCGGGAAGGGTTACGGGGCTGATTGGAGCAAACGGCGCCGGTAAGAGCACGACCTTTAAGGCTGTCCTGGGTTTGATTTCGCCGGACGCCGGAAATATAAGCATTTTCGGAAAAAATATAAGGGATTTCGATGCGGCTGACAAACAAAAAATAGGCGTGGTGTTGTCGGATTCAGGCTTCAGCGGTTATCTTTCTGTCAAGGACCTAATACCTGTAATGGAAAATATTTATGACAGCTTTGATAAGGATTTTTTTGTTTCACAGGCAGAAAAATTTGCGCTTCCTCTGAATAAAAAAATCAAAGAATTTTCTACGGGAATGAAAGCGAAGCTAAAGGTGTTGTCAGCAATCTCGCATGACGCAAAGCTGCTTGTGCTCGACGAGCCGACGGCGGGGCTTGATGTTGTCGCAAGGGATGAACTGCTGGAACTTCTGAGAAATTTTATGGAGCGGGACGACGAGCGCTCTATACTTATAAGCTCGCATATCTCATCTGACTTGGAGAGCATATGTGATGATATATATATGATTGATGACGGAAAAATAATAATGCATGAGGACACGGATGTGCTGCTTGACGAGTATGCGCTTTTGAAGCTGTCCAAAGAGCAGTATGAGCGTATAGATAAACAGTATATTTTAAGCAGGAAAAAAGAAAGCTACGGATACAGCTGTCTTACAAATCAGAAGCACTATTATATGGAAAATTATCCTCGTATCGCAGTCGAAAAAGGAAATATTGACAATGTTATTACTATGATGATCAGGGGTGAACGTGTATGAAAGGATTGTTGATTAAGGATTTAAGTCTGATTAAAATGCAGGGCAGATTTTTGGTTATTGTCGCCTTTTTGGGTGTGTTTATGGCTTTAAATGCGGATAATCCGACTTTTGTGATAGGGTTTATGTCATATATGGGAGCAATATTTACAATGAATACGATAAGCTATGATGAGTTTGAAAACGGAAATGCGTTTTTGTTCGCACTCCCCATAACCAGAAAAATGTACGCTATGGAAAAGTATGTTTTCGGAATTATTTTGGGAGGCGTATTGTTAGCGTTTTCCACAGTCCTTTGTGTGATTTTTGAATTGTACAGAGGTTTCAAAGATGCCGGCAGTATAGCTGAGACGGCTTTATGGACAATTCCTCTGCTGCTTGTCATGCTTGCGGTTGTAATTCCTATCCAGCTTAAATTCGGAGGGGAAAAGGGAAGAATTGTTACCATAGCGGCAATTGGAGTCGCGGTTGTACTGGGAATTGCTATTGTAAGGTTTGTAAATTCCGCGCATTTTGATTTAAACGGTTTATACGGAAGTCTTTCATTTCT
>CASFUI010000218.1 GCA_949297565.1 uncultured Eubacteriales bacterium | reverse complement strand
CAGTACAGCAGGGTGTCAATAGGACTTGACTGCAAAAAGGAACATTTCTCTGCATCATTTAAGGTGTTGGTTGACGAGGGGTATCTGAGGGTGGCAAAAAATTCATTTTCAAAGGCTTCAAAGTCGGAGGAAGTAGGAAAAACCGACGGAGGAGAAAGAACGGAAACAGACGGTGCCGCCACAGATGAGTCAAAAAACGCTTCGGGCGCGGCGATTGACGCCGCTATGCTTGAGGCATTGAAAAAACTCAAGAAAAATGATAAACTAAGCCTTGTTAGATTTGATATTAAAGAGGGCGAAACCTCACCGCCAAAGCGCTATAATTCAGGCTCTATTATTCTTGCAATGGAAAATGCGGGACAGCTTATAGAGGATGAGGAGCTAAGGGCACAGATTAAGGGCTCAGGCATAGGAACAAGCGCAACCAGAGCGGAGATTTTAAAAAAATTAAATAATATCGGATATATTTCAACTAACAAAAAGACACAGATTATCACGCCGACTCAGCTCGGCGAGATTATATATGACGTTGTTGACCGGTCGATAGTGCATCTTTTAAATCCTGAACTTACCGCAAGCTGGGAGAAGGGGCTTAATTATGTGGCAGAGGGCTCGATTACGTCAGACGAATATCTTGAAAAGCTTGAGGGCTTTGTTAAGCGCAGGACTTTAGCGGTTATGCGCCTGAACAACCAGTCTGAGCTTGTCGAACAGTTTAATGAGATTTCAAAAAATTATAAATAAATGTGGGCTTAAAGTGCTGCGTCACAAAAGTTCACAGGATTGGAGCGTTTATGTGCGGTATTGTTGGCTATGTCGGTGACAGAAGTTGTACTGATGTGCTGTTGGATGCGCTTGAAAAGCTTGAATACAGAGGGTATGATTCGGCTGGAATTGCTGTAATTGAACATGGGGTTATCAAAGTTGAGAAGTGCAAGGGCAGACTTGCAAATTTGAGAGAAAAAATGGCGTTTGACGGGAAGCCGGAAGGACATGTCGGTATAGGTCATACGCGCTGGGCTACTCACGGAGAGCCTTCTGACATCAACTCTCACCCTCACGGAAATAAGCGCGTGACGGTTGTGCACAACGGAATAATCGAAAATTACAGACAGATTAAGGAGTTTTTGATCAGCGAGGGGTACAGTTTTGTGAGCGAGACTGACACGGAGACTGTGGCGAAGCTTTTGGATTACTACTATACGGGCGACCCGGTTGATACAATAATTAAGTCGCTTGCCGAGATAAAGGGCTCTTATGCGCTCGGCGTAATGTTCCGTGATTTTCCGGACAGAATTTTTGCGGTCAGGAAGGATAGTCCTCTTATTGTCGGAAAGGGCGAGCATGAAAATTTTATTGCATCTGATGTTCCGGCGATTATGAAGTATACAAGGGATTATTATCTGCTCGATACCAATGAGATTGCCGTTATCAAAAAGGAAGACGTTACATTTTATAATATTCACAGGGAACAGCTTTACAAGAGCGTTCATACTGCTGACTGGGATGTAGATGCTGCCGAGAAGGGCGGATACGAGCATTTTATGCTTAAAGAAATCAACGAGCAGCCGAATGCCGTTAAGACGACAATTACTCCGAGAATATCGGATTCTATGCCTGATTTTACGGCGGAGGGCTTTGACGCGGCTAAGCTTGGCGGATACAACAAAATTTTTATAGTTGCCTGCGGAACTGCGATGCATGCAGGAATGGTAGGGAAATACGTTATTGAGAGGCTTGCAAGAATTCCTGTTATAGTCGATATTGCCTCTGAATTCAGGTACAGAGACCCTCTCATTGATGAGCGTGATTTGATGATTGTTATTTCACAGTCAGGTGAGACAGCCGACACTAAGGCGGCTCTTGAACTGGCTAAGTCAAGAGGGGCTGACACAATGGCTGTTGTAAATGTGAAGGGCTCTTCTATTGCGCGTGAGGCTGATATGGTTGTTTACACTCACGCAGGCCCTGAGATTTCAGTCGCGTCAACTAAGGCGTATATGGTGCAGATTTCCGTAATGTACCTTCTGGCATTTGAGCTGGCGTACGGCGTCGGAAGGATTTCAAAGGAGCAGTGCCAGAAGCTTACTAAGGAGCTTCAGGATATTCCTGATGTTATTCAGGAGGCGATAGGGCTTGAAAAGCATTGTCAGTACGTTGCGTCAAAGCTCGTTAATGCAGACAGCCTTTTATACATTGGAAGAGGTCTGGACTATGCGCTAAGCATGGAAGGCTCTCTCAAATTAAAGGAAATTTCGTATATCCATTCCGAATCGTATGCTGCGGGAGAGTTAAAGCACGGTACAATTTCTCTTATAACGGAAAATATGCCTGTTATAGCTGTGGCAACTCAGAGCGATTTGGTTGAGAAGACAATCAGCAATATAAAAGAGGTAAAGGCGAGAGGCGCTATGGTTGTTCTTGTGTGCGGCAAGGAGGTTGTCGTGGAGGATGGCGTCGCTGACCACATAATACGTCTGCCGGAGGTGGACCAGATGCTTATGCCTATGGTCGCGGCAGTTCCTCTTCAGCTTATTGCCTACTATACAGCTGTTT
>CASFUI010000217.1 GCA_949297565.1 uncultured Eubacteriales bacterium | reverse complement strand
TGCCGAATAAACCGTTGCCGTTGCCGCATCCGCCGCAGCACAGCAAGAGAAGGATAATCCAGATACAGCTGTCGTTGCCGCAGCCGTTGCCTCCGAATGTGCTGCCGTTGCCGCATCCGCCGCAGCACAGTAAGAGAAGGATAATCCAGATGCATGAAGAGCAACCTCCGTTGCAATCATTGCATCCACCACAGTTTGTTGCTGCTAAATCACTCATTTTTAATTCCTCCAAATAACATTTACAATAAAATAATATGAAAAAGTGCTTGGGTGTGTTACTATAAATCAAATATAATATTATTTTTTGATTTTATATTGAGACGAAATTTAGATAAATCTCATTGCAAATAACACGGCTTTGTTATATTATTTAGTTTGGCTTATCTATAAATGAATGGAGATTTTTTGCATGAAAGTGTCAGTTGTAATTCCTTCATTGAATCCGGATGAAAAGCTGGTGTGTGTGGTTGATTCGCTGATTGCTGCCGGCTTTCACGATATTATTATTGTCAATGACGGAAGCGATGAGAAACATATGGAGCCATTTAAATATGTCGCACGGTATCCGGAGTGTACAATTCTAACGCACAGTGTAAACAGGGGAAAAGGGCGCGGTTTAAAGACTGCATTTGAATATTGTATTGCCAACAGACCTGATATAGACGGTGTTGTGACGGTTGACGGGGATAATCAGCACAAGGAGGCTGACATTCTTCGCTGCTGCGAAAAAATGGCAGAATGTAAGGACAAAGTGATTCTCGGTGTAAGAAATTTTTCGGGAGATGATGTTCCGTTTAAGAGCAGATTTGGGAACAATATGACAAGCTTTGTTTTTAAGTTTGCGTGCGGGCTGAATATTTCAGATACGCAGACAGGGCTAAGGGCAATTCCAAGACAGTATCTTGAAATGTTCTGCAAGGTCAAGGGTGAGCGCTTCGAGTATGAGACCAACATGCTGCTTGAATTTAAGCAGAGCGGAATTGAGTTTGAGGAAGTTCCGATAGAGACAGTGTACATAGAAGAGAATGCGTCAACACATTTTCATCCTATAAGAGATTCTTTAAAAATTTACGGTGTTATTTTTAAGTTTTTATTCAGCTCCATTGCGTCTGCGGTTATAGACCTGGTGATGTTTAGCATTATAAGCGCGCTTTTGTTTGGCAGAGTCGGCAGCGGAGGGCGTATTCTTGCTGCTACAATACTGGCAAGAGTAATATCTTCACTTTTTAACTATACATTTAACAGAAAGGCTGTGTTTAAGTCAAACAGAGGCGTTGGCAGTTCTATAACAAGATATTATATTCTGTGTATATGTCAAATGGCTGTTTCATACGGTCTGGTATATCTGGTGACAAGTATATTTTTATTCGGACAGGTAATGACGGTTGTCACAAAGGCGGTTATAGATACGGTGCTTTTTGTAATAAGTTTTCAGATACAGAGAAGATGGGTATTTAAACATAAACGATGAACAAAAGTCATCCATAGAATGGAGGATTATCATGATTAACGATAATAATGAAGAAATAGAATTGCTCGATTTCACAGAGGAAGTATCGCAGACAAGAAAGATTCCGGCAGGTAAGAGAGGACACTCAGAGAAAGCAGGCCGCAGGAATTCAGGAAGAAGAAAGAAAAGAACAAAAAAACAAAAAATTCTTATATGGGTGGGTAGAGTTGCCGCCACTATTGTGCTCACACTTGCGCTTGTATGTGTATGGCTTTACGGCGTTATGGCAATCCTTGTCTATGGACCGTCTAAGACGGCTAAAAATCAGTTTGTTTTGTCAGTACAGGAGACGAGCGCGATAGGTTTTCTTGCAAATCTTTTCTGTTCGGAGGAGGAGATTGCACAGATTAAGGAGGCAAATTCCATAAAAGACACTGATGAGGTTACGGACACAAGCCTTGTAACCATTGATACAGAGGTTAATGAGGATGTTCCTGATATTGAGATTATAGATGTGAAAGGCTCTACTTACAGAGGAAAGCTGATGAAAATAAAAGACCCGTCAAGATTGTTTGTGGGTACTATAGACGGCTTTCGTGAGGGCAACGGTCAGGTAGTTGCGGATATTGCAAAGAGGTATGATGCGATAGGCGGCGTCAACGGCGGGGAGTTTGTTGACGGTGAAACTACATGGACGGGAATGCCGATAGGACTGGTGATGATAAACGGAGAGCAGGTCAACGGAAACTCTGGTACGGTTTACCATGTCACAGGCATCACATTTGACAATAAGCTTGTAGTGGGAAATATGAATGCTGAGACCGCGAAACAGAATAACATCCGCGACTGTGTAAGCATTAACAGCAGTATAGGCCCGTTTTTGATTATCAACGGCGAGGCACAGGATGTTTCCGGAACAGGAGGAGGACTTAATCCTCGTACGGCGCTCGGACAGACGGCAGACGGTTCAATTCTTCTGCTCGCAATAGACGGAAGAATGGCGAACAGTCTTGGCGCTTCGTTTTCAGACCTTCAGGATATAATGCTTCAGTACGGTGCTGTAAATGCTTCGGTTATGGACGGCGGAACTTCAACGCAGATGTACTACAATGGTGAAGTTATAAATACGCCTTATTCACCGACAGGGCCAAGAACATGTCCTACGGCATGGCTGGTTAAATAAGACTTCATCGTGGAGGTTATATATGAATACAAATGTTAACAAAAGGAAAAAGAAAAAAAAGAGAAGGATAAACAAATTTGCCCGATTTCTGATCGGTTATTCTGTTGTCCTCGCGGCGGCTATGGTTGTGTGCTGGATTGTCCTTTACGGATTTATCAAGGATTACGAGGAGGGAAGACCGAGCTCTCAGATGGATAAAATTATCAGCTATTTTACTGCCGATAATGTAGAAAATCTTTTAAATGAGAGCGGCGTGAAGGTGAATGAGTTTGAGACAAACGAGCAGATTGCCGGCTATCTTGAGAGCAAGCTTGGAAATGAGACGGTAACCTACAAGAAAAAGAGCAGGGAATACTCTGAGTCGACGCCTGTATATGTCGTTTATGCCGGAGATACCCCGATAGCAAAGGTCTCGCTTGTTCAGGACGGAAAAAACGCTCATAATTTTACAAAATGGAAAATGGGCAGTATTTCATTTGATGACTATTCCGATAAGTCGAACAATAACACAATCACAATCAGCGCTCCGTCGGACAGCAAGGTTACGATTAACGGCATAGAGGTCGGGGACAGTTATATTAAGGAGAGCGGGAAAGAATTTTCACCGTGCATGCATGTGGGAGATTACGTTGAAGAACCTCTCAGAACAGTCTATGAGGTTTCGGGACTCATTGCCCAGCCGCAGGTTGAGGCTGAACTGTCGGGAGTAAATCTTGAGATTGTAAACGAAAACAACACATATACGGCGGAATATCCGTCTGATGATGCAATGCTTGCTGAGATGCAGGATGATATTATGAGTATTGCGAGAAATTACGGAAAATATATTATCAACAGAGGCAGCTTAAGCTCTCTTACAAGTAGAATGGTAGGCTACGCAAACGAGTATATCAGCGATATTCCTGCTGTATGGGCATTTTTGTACGGCAAAACCTATACGTATGAATTTAATAATGAGAATATCAGCAATTTCAGAAAATATTCGGATGACTGTTTCTCCTGCGATGTATACTATGATTTATATGTAGACTGGAACGACGGAAATAAGACTTATAATACATCAGTAACGTATACGTTTGTAAAGACAGACGGTGAATGGTATGTAGCGGATTTTATAATTAACTAATGATGAGGAGCGCGCTTTGCGGGTTACTCACGTTCGCGGGCGGCGTCAGGCATTCAGGCTTGGCTTATGCCTTCCGCGCAAATCAGGGGGCAGCAGGATAACTTGCTGCCTTTTTTGAAAGGCTGGGAGCGTATGTCGGAAAATAAAAGGCGGAATTTTCTGGTCCATGGCGGAATACTTGCTGTGGCTGGAATTTTAGTGAGAATAATAGGAATGTTTTACCGCATTCCTCTGATGAATATTATTGGCAGTGAAGGCAATGGTATTTACAGCGTGGCGTATAATATATATAACATCATGCTTGTGCTGTCTTCATACGGATTGCCGATGGCGGTTTCAAAGCTGATTTCGGCGCGTTTTATAACAAAGCAGTACAAAAATGCCGCTCAGATTTTTAAGTGTTCACTGATAGTGTCCGTTTGTACCGGAGGTGCCGCTGCGCTTCTGCTGTTTTTTGGCGCGGGCGTTATTGAAAATCTTTACAAGGGTGTTCCGGGGCTTGCCATACCTCTGCGTGTTCTTGCGCCTACAATATTTTTTGTGGCTGTTATGGGAGTGATGAGAGGCTTCTATCAGGGGCAGGGAACAATGATTCCGACTGCTGTTTCACAGCTTATCGAACAGATAATAAATGCGCTGGTCAGCATACTGGCGGCATACCTTCTCACCAGGACGTTTAAGGCTTCGGTTGATGTTGCGGCATACGGGGCGGCAGGCGGAACAATGGGAACTGCAATGGGAGCGCTTACAGGATTGATATTTCTGATAGTTCTCTACATTATTTACAGACCGGCATTCAGGAGGATGATAAGAAGGGATAAAGTAAGCGCGCTACAGGAGCCGTCAGAAGTATACAGAGTAATAATTCTTACTATGATTCCGATTATTCTTGGTCAGACGCTGTACCAGATAAGCGCTGTTATTGATGATGCGATGTTTTCAAATATGATGGTTGGAAGAGATGTATCTGCAAATATAAAGGCTGATTTGGGAAATTTCAGTTCAAGCTACAGCCTGCTTATCGGTATTCCTCAGGGCGTTGCTTCCGCAATGTCGGCGTCAATGCTTCCGAGTGTTGTTGCCTCATATACGCAGAAGGATATTGTGTCAGTCAGGGATAAAATTGCAAATACAATTAAGACAAATATGTTTATTGCAATCCCTTCATTTATAGGGCTTTTCACGCTTGGGAAGCCTATTATACAGCTTTTGTTTTCAAGCTATGACAGCTCGCAGGGCGGGGTGATGCTTAAAATAGGAGCAATAGCGGTAGTATTTTACACTCTGGCAACTGTAACCAGCTCAGCTCTTCAGGGGATAGATAAAATGAATGCGCCGGTAAAGCATTCGCTTATCTCGCTTGTGGTGCACATTGTTTTAGTGTATGTGCTTTTGAGGTGGTCAAGACTTGGAATTTATGCTATTGTAATAGGAAACGCTTCGTTCCCGGTTTTGATTTTTATTTTAAATCTGAGGTCGCTCAGGAAATATATAGGCTATAATATGGAATATATGAAAACCTTTGTGATACCGTTTGTCTGCTCGGTTATCATGGGGATTGCGGTTACCGCCGTATATAAAATTCTGTACTCGGCGGTACATGTAAACGCAGCGGCTTTAGCGGCGGCATTTGCGGCGGCGGCTGTGACATATTTTGGAACATTGTTTTTGTGCAGACGAAGGGGAATTTATTAAAAAGCGGGGTGCTATTATTATGTTGTGTGAAAATTGTTATCAGAATGAGGCAACATTTCATTATACAGAGGTGATAAACGGTGTGATGACTGAGCATCATCTCTGCAGCTCGTGCGCGTCAAAAATGGGGCTGTCAGGCTTCGGCGATTCTCTCGGAGGAAATTTTCCGTTTGTAAAGTTGCTTACAGGTTTGTTTGCCGCTTCAAACAGAGCGGGTGAAGAGGCGGATAATCCAATGCTTCATGTGAAATGTCCAAAGTGCGGAATGAACTATCAGGAATTTATCCGTGTCGGAAAGTTCGGCTGCGCGGAGTGCTATGATGTGTTTGGTCCGCTGATTGAGGATAATATGAAAAAGCTTCAGGGAAGTATTGAGCATAAAGGAAAAAGACATCTGGATAAATCAGAAAGCGCCGACAATGAAAATAAAAACGAGACTGCATCAAAGTCGGTTTCAGGCAAGGCTGCGGAAAAGAAGTCTAAATCAAAGACAGATATTCTTGATGAGATAGCGGTGCTCAATGCCAAATTGAAGGAGGCAATCGAGCTTGAGGAATACGAGGACGCGGCGAGATACCGCGATGAGATAAAGGCATTGAAAGAAGGTGGCAGGGATGCTTAGGTGGTTTGAGGAAAACGGCAGAGAAAGCGATGTTGTCATTTCAAGCCGTGTCAGACTTGCCAGAAATATCAGAGATTACAATTTCTCGCTTAAGCTGACGGACGATGACGCGCGCAAAATGGTAAATGATTTGACGGCTGAAATAGGAAAGCTGGAGGCTGTCAAGGATTACAGCTCATATGATTTTGCAAGACTGGACGATTATCAGAAAATGGCTATGAAAGAGCGCCATGTGATAAGTGATTTTCTGCTGGGGCAGAAGGTGGCGGCAGGATTTGTTTCAAAGGAAGAGG
>CASFUI010000216.1 GCA_949297565.1 uncultured Eubacteriales bacterium | reverse complement strand
TCGTTGTAAACCCTTCGCAGGCGCAGTGGCAGGACGGAGATTTGCAGCTCACAGTTGCATCAACAAAGCAGAAGGTTATTATGATTGAGGCGGGTGCCAACGAGCTTCCTGAGGCAAAGATGATAGAGGCAATCTACATGGCACATGATATTAACCAGACAATCATTGCCTTTATAGAAAAGATTGTAGCCGAGGTTGGAAAGGAAAAGCATACATACGTAAGCTGTGCTGTTCCGGCTGAAATGTTTGAGGCTATGAAGCAGATTGTAACGCCTGAGGAAATGGAAGAAGCTGTATTTACAGACGACAAACAGACAAGAGACAAAAATATTGATGCTATAACAGAGAAAATGGCTGAGGCATTTGCCGACAATGAAGAGTGGCTTGCAGTTCTTGGCGAGGCGGTTTATCAGTATCAGAAAAAGACAGTGCGCAAAATGATTTTAAAGGATCATAAGAGACCTGACGGACGTGCTATCACGCAGATTCGTCCTCTTGCGGCTGAGGTTGACCTTATTCCAAGAGTTCACGGTTCAGCGATGTTTACGAGAGGTCAGACTCAGATTTGCGATGTCGTTACGCTTGCACCGCTGTCTGAGGCTCAGAGAGTAGACGGTCTTGATGATAATGTGACAGAGAAGAGATATATTCACCAGTATAATTTCCCTTCATATTCAGTTGGTGAGACTAAGCCTTCAAGAGGTCCGGGACGCCGCGAAATCGGTCACGGCGCATTGGCAGAGAAGGCGTTGGTACCTGTTCTTCCTTCAGAGGAGGAGTTCCCATATGCGATACGCGCGGTATCTGAGACATTCGAGTCAAATGGCTCTACATCTATGGCATCAACATGTGCATCATGTATGTCTCTCATGGCTGCAGGTGTTCCTATCAAGAGAATGGTTGCTGGTATCTCATGCGGGCTTGTGACAGGCGATACAGATGACGATTATATAGTACTTACTGATATTCAGGGTCTTGAGGATTTCTTCGGTGATATGGACTTTAAGGTAACCGGTACTACTGAGGGTATCACGGCAATTCAGATGGATATTAAAATCCACGGTCTCACCAGACCTATTGTTGAGGAGGCTATCGCAAGGGCAAGAGAGGCAAGACTTTTTATCATGGATACATGTATGAAGCCTGCAATTTCTGAGCCTAGACCTACGGTAGGCAAGTATGCTCCTAAGATTATCCAGACGACAATCGACCCTGCAAAAATCGGCGAGGTTGTCGGACAGCGCGGAAAGGTTATCAATGCAATTATCGAGGAGTGCGGCGTCAAGATTGATATTAATGATGACGGTTTTGTATCTGTTTGCGGTGTGGACCAGGCAGGTATGGACAAGGCTATGAAGTATATCAGAACAATTGTTGACGACTTCGAGGAAGGCAAGATTTACGAGGGTAAGGTTGTAAGTATTAAGGAATTCGGAGCATTTATAGAATTTGCCCCTGGCAAGGAAGGCATGGTGCACATTTCAAAGGTTGCAAAGGAGAGAATAGAACATGTTGAAGATGTTCTTACACTCGGAGATCATGTTAAGTGTAAGTGCATGGGCAAGGATAAAATGGGAAGAATCAGTTTTTCTATCAAAGATGCGAATTAAAGAGCGTCAGGAAAGCAACGCCAGCTAAAAACAGTGCATTAAAGCCGAGCCGCCTGTCTGTGCGGAAACCGGCATCAGAATGGAGGATTAGATATGATAGATAATAATTGCGCATATTGTGTGGAAGGTGATTTAGTCGCAAAGTTTGGCATCAAGATTTGTGAGCTTGATACTTCTAAGGTTTATCTTTTTAAGGAGCAGAGCCACCCGGGAAGATGTATCGTTGCTCATAAAAAGCATGTCGGCGATATGAACGAGCTTACGGCAGAGGAAAGAGCTGCTTACTTTGAGGATGTTGCAAGGGTTGCCCGTGCAATTATGGCTGCGTTTCATCCGGATAAGGTAAATTATGGCGCATATGGCGACACAGGACATCATCTTCATTTTCACCTTTGCCCTAAGTACAAGGATGAATTTGAATGGGGCGGAGTATTCCTCATGAATCCTGACAGGAAGTATCTCACGGATGATGAATATGCTGAGATGATTGAAAAAATCAAGGCTAATCTGTAATTTCAATCCGTAAGGATTGTTGATAAGATTTTTAACTCCCTGCTTGTTCGGCTGGTTTGGGTCGGATAGGCGGGGAGTTTTTGTTAGTTAAAATCTGAATATTTTCAAGCCGGTTATTTTTTACAATAAACCGGCTTTTTTTTACAATAGGTAAATAAGTGTAGAAATATGTTGTATAGTTTAAGTAAGAAATATTATTTGCGGTGAAAAAATTATGTTGATTGAATTATTTATCAGGAGGCAGAGATGAAAAAGAGAAATATAATTATAGTTTGTATTGTTGTTTTTGTATTAATTGTAATTGTGTCGGGAATATGTATAAATATTAATTTTTCGGGAAACAGATGTGATGTAAACGGAACAGAATATTCAATAAAAAATAATATTGATAAGTTAATACATATTTATGATTCGTATTTTTAAAAGTATGTTTTATCTTAATTTAAAATGTAACAATAGAATATGAGCTCGAAATACATAATTTTGTTAAAATCAACAGAAGCTGTATGATTAATATTGACAGTATAAAAAATATAAAGGGATGCCAGCTTGAATATTTCAGCAGGCGGATTTATTGCTTTGACGGCGTTATTTAAAACTTCATTGACGTTTGTTGTTTTTATTACAGCGTAAATAGCGGCATCTGTATATTTTGTGAATAATGATTAATGATAAGTCTGAGTGTTTTGCGTATGTCAGTAAAAAAACAGTCTGATTTTATATAGAAAACCTCCTGAAACGTGCATGGCATTTCAGGAGGTTTTCGAGTTTAATTTGATATTTCAGAATTATCTATTACTGAAGAAGAGTGAGTATACCCTGATTAGACTGATTAGCCTGTGCAAGCATTGCCTGACCTGCCTGAGCGAGTATGTTTGTCTTGCTGTAATTTACCATTTCCTCAGCCATATCTGTGTCGCGTATTCTGGACTCGGCTGTCTGCATATTTTCTGCCGCCGTATCGAGATTTGCGATTGTATGTTCGAGACGGTTCTGGACGGCTCCCATTTTTCCTCTTGAAGCAGATACCTTTTTGATTGCCTCGTCAATGGCTGTCGTAGCCTTTTGGGCAGTAGTCTGTGAGCTTAAATCAATTTTGTTTCCGCCAACGCCCAGAGCAGCCGCGCTCATGTCGTCGAGAGTAAAGCTCATTGTCTGTCCCTCGTTTGCACCAATCTGAAGAGTAATACCCTGTCCTGATGATGAGCTTGCGGTGCCGGCTTTCAAATCAATGTTTGTATTAGTTGTAGCGTTCACCTCGGCTGCAATACCTGTTTTGGAATTAATAAGGGCTGCCATTGCCTCAGCGTCGGCATTCGCTATAGACTTGCCGTCAGCTACTTGTATATAGTTTATATCCTTGTTGCTGTCGCCGAGAACAGAGGCATCTGAGACATATACGAATTTCTCTCCGTTTACAGTAAGAATATTGTCCTCGATGTTTCCTGTCCCGTTGTATACGCCTATTGCATTGGTGAGTGTCTGGTATGCATCGGCTCCATCCGTAGTGGCAGCCATAGCAGCTGCTTCATAAGTTCCGCTTGCATCTGTTCCCGTTGAAGTAATTGTGTATGAAGCTCCGCTTTCCTTAGCTACAAAATCTATAGCTGCTGCGTTATCAGTAATATTAAAAATGTCGCCAAGTTCTGTTTCGGAAAGAGCGCCCGCGAAAGCTTTTGAATAATCACTGGCAGCCGGAGTGTTTGATACTGTATATGTATTTCCGTATTCATCTTTAAGAGATGTTGCTGATGTATATGTCAGGCTTACGGATAATGACTTTGCTTCACCGTTTGAGTCGTTATAATTGACTGTATATGTGATTTTTGAGCCTACAGAAGCACTCACAGGTGGTGTTATATCATCGGATGTAAAATCTGCTGTTGCAGGCGGATTTGTAGTAAGTGCGCTTGCCGCCTGAGCGTTTGTATTTACAGAAGCGTTTACCTTAACTCCGCTGCTTGAGCTTGAGCCCATTGAGCCGTCCAGCAGCTTCATTGTATTGAATTCAGTAGTCTCTGAAATTCTTGTTAGCTCGCTCTGAAGCTGCTCAATTTCGTTCTGAACGGCTTCGCGGTCGTCGTCTGTCTCAGTGCCGTTTGAGGCCTGAACTGCAAGTTCTCTCATTCGCTGAAGGATAGCGTGCTGCTCATTTAGAGCGCCCTCGGCAGTCTGGATTAAAGAAATGCCGTCCTGAGCGTTGGTCGAAGCCTGGTTAAGACCGCGTATCTGGCTGCGCAGCTTTTCGGAAATAGAAAGACCTGCTGCGTCGTCGGCTGCGCGGTTAATTCTGTAGCCTGAAGATAATTTCTCGGTTGACTTTGACTGTACCGATGTTGTTACATTGAGCATTCTGTTCGCATTGATTGCGGACATATTGTGTTGTACTACCATAGTATGTACCTCCGTGTTTTAAAATATTTTTATGGGGAATCCGTTCCCTCATTTTTATAATAAGCAGAGTTACCATGCTAACCCTGCGTATTATTGCGTTTGCGGTCCTGTGAAATCAGCTTTCTGATTTCAGCCATAGTTTCAGGTG
>CASFUI010000215.1 GCA_949297565.1 uncultured Eubacteriales bacterium | reverse complement strand
AGAGAGTTAAATCAGCAATAGAGACGATGACAGGTCTTGAAGTTGTGGCTGTCAATATAAAGATTGCTGGCGTGAACATTGAAGCTGAATAATTGCTGACATGCAGCGAGCTTATTTGAAACGCCAGACTGGTATGTAAATCCGGTCTGGCATTTGTTCGGTTATGAAGGAGAAAATTATATGACAAGAGCTGGTATGAGGGAGCATATTTTTAAGATACTTTTTCGCGCGGAATTTTACAGTCCGCAGGAGATGACGCAGCAGATTAATTATTATCTTGAGGGTGTTTCCGGAATTACTGAAAAAGAATTAAATTATATCACAGATAAGGTGTTGAAGATTGTAGATAAAATTCAGGTGCTTGACGACATGATTAATGAGGTTTCTTTAGGCTGGCCTACAACGCGCCTGGGTAAGTCGGAGCTTACAATTATGAGACTGGCTGTGTATGAGATGAAATTTGACGACGATATTCCTGTAAATGTTGCCATAAATGAAGCGGTTGAGCTTGCGAAGAAGTACGGAGCAGACAGCGCGCCTTCGTTTGTAAACGGAGTGCTCGCCAAGCTTGCAAAATAGCAGCGGTGATTTTTATCCGGGAGTTTTGAATTTAAAAAGAGCGTATATTTGATAAACGGAGGATTTAATATGTCGCGTGTATATACTGTCGCACAGATGAATTCTTACATTAAAAATATGTTCCGGCAGGATTTTGTGCTGAGCAGGGTTGAGGTCAAGGGGGAGATTTCCAACTGTAAGTACCATCCGTCAGGGCATATTTACTTTACGCTGAAGGATGAGGGCGGAAGTCTTGCTGCGGTTATGTTTGCAGGTCAGGCAAAAGGGCTCTCGTTCAGGCTGGAAAACGGAATGAAGGTTGTCGTCAGCGGAAGAATAGATGTATATGAGCGCGACGGAAAATATCAGCTTTACGCGTCAAAGATTGAAAATGACGGACTTGGTGAGCTCTATAAGAGGTTTGAGGAGCTTAAAAAATATTTTGAAGAAATGGGATATTTCTCACAGGAGTATAAGAGACCTATCCCTAAGTATGCCAGAAAAATAGGAATTGTCACAGCTTCTACAGGAGCGGCTGTTCACGATATAATGAATATTTCGTACAGAAGAAACCCGTATATATCTCTTGTGCTGTATCCGGCTCTTGTACAGGGAGCAGCGGCGGCAGAGAGCATAGTAAAGGGAATAGAGACTCTGGACGATATGGGACTTGACGTGCTTATCGTGGGACGAGGAGGCGGCTCAATAGAGGATTTGTGGGCTTTTAACGAGGCGGTTGTAGCGGAGGCGATATTTAACGCGAAGACTCCCGTGATATCCGCGGTCGGACATGAGACAGATTTTACAATAGCCGATTTTGTGGCAGATTTGAGAGCTCCGACTCCGTCCGCGGCAGCGGAGCTTGCCGTGACTGAGGAGGCGGAGACAGAGGCTTTGATAGAAGCGTATATGGAAAAGCTGAATTCGGTTATGCAGAGCAGGCTTTCCATGTACAGAAACACTCTGGACAGGCTTAAGCTCAGACTTGAATTTTTAAATCCCAAAGCTATGGTTGACGAGCGGCGTCAGAGGCTTATTCAGCTCTCTGACAGAATGGAAGCTGCGGTTGACAGCATTTTTAAGGGCAAGCGTCACAGACTTGAGCTTTACGCGTCAAGGCTTAACGGGGTTTCGCCTCTCGCAAAGCTTGGGCAGGGGTATTCATATACTGAATTTGAGGACGGCAGACACCTAAACGATATTTCGGAGGTTAAGCCAAAGGACAGAATTAAGATTTACATTAAAAACGGAAATATGAAAGCAGAAGTTCTGGAGGTGTATAATGGCGAAGTCGACAAATCTTGAAGAGTCATTTGAGCAGCTTGACAGTCTCATAGACAGACTTGAGAACGGAAATCTTACCATGAATGAAGCGTTTAAGCTATATAAAGAGGGAGTTTCGCTTGTGAAAAGCTGCAATGCGCAGCTTGATAAGGTTGAAAAACAGCTCGTTGTATTAAATAATGGAGCTGACGAGGCTTTCGAGGGCAGAGATGATATAAATACCGATGAAGATGATAAGTAGTTTGCATGGCAAAGACTTGTCTTGCCGGAGAATGGAGGGTATATGGAATTTGAAAAAACTTTAAAGGAGCGCACCCTGCAGGTTAATTCAATTATAGAGGATTTTCTTCCGGAAGCCGACAATACTATGTACAAAAGGATTATGGAAGCTATGAGGTACAGTGTTTCGGCGGGAGGGAAAAGGCTTCGCCCTATGCTTATGCTTGAGGCGTACAGACTGTGCGGAGGAAAGAACGAGCATGAGGTTTATCCTTTTATGGCGGCGCTTGAATTTATTCACACATATTCGCTTGTGCATGATGATTTGCCGGCGATGGATAATGATGACTACCGCCGCGGTAAGCTGACAACTCACAAGGTGTACGGAGAGGATTTCGGTGTTCTGGCGGGTGATGGTCTTCTGAATTATGCATATGAGGTTATGACATACGCAGTTGCATCTTCAGTTTCCGAAAATATCAGAAAAGCTGCAAAGGCTGCTCAGACGATTGCGAGGAAAGCCGGTGTTTTCGGTATGGTTGGCGGTCAGTCTCTCGATGTATGGCTGACTGATAAGCCTATGAATGAGAGTGAACTGGATTTTATTTTTAATTTAAAGACAGGGGCGCTTATTGAGGCTGCGTTTATGGCAGGAGGCATTTTGGCGGGAGCCGGTGAAACTGTGGTAGAAAAACTGGAGAAAGCCGGCAATCTGGTAGGTGTGGCATTCCAGATAAAGGATGATATTCTCGATGTAACAAGTACCCAGGAGGTACTTGGAAAGCCGGTTTTCAGCGATGAAAAAAATAATAAGACAACTTATGTTACGCTGTACGGAATGGACAGGGCAGCAAGTGACGTGGCACGTATGTCCGATGCGGCAAAGAAGCTTGTAAATGAAATAGGAGATAACCAGTTTTTGGTTGAGCTTATAGATAAGCTTATTAACAGGGAAAAATAATTATGATTCTTGAAAAAATCAATAAACCTAACGATATAAAAAAGCTTGACCCTATTGAATACAATCAGCTTGCTTCTGAAATAAGGAGTTTTCTGGTAGAAAACATAAGCAGGACAGGGGGACATCTTGCGTCAAATCTTGGTGTTGTTGAGCTGACAATGGCTCTTCATATAGTGTTTAATCTTCCGCAGGACAAGCTTATATGGGATGTCGGACATCAGTCTTATACACATAAAATTTTAACAGGACGAAAAAATTTGTTCGGCGGGCTGCGGAAATTCGGCGGTATGAGCGGTTTTCCAAAGAGAAACGAAAGCGACTATGATGCTTTTGACACAGGGCACAGCTCTACGTCAATTTCTGCCGGACTGGGATATGCCTGTGCGAGAGACATAAAAAACGAGCATTACAATGTTATTTCGGTTATTGGCGACGGGGCTCTGACAGGAGGCATGGCATATGAGGCTCTCAATAATGCCTCGCGTGTCAAGGGCAATTTTATTATTGTGCTCAATGACAATACTATGTCAATTTCCAAAAATGTTGGCGGTGTCTCGGAGATGCTTGGAAATATCAGGTCGTCTAATT
>CASFUI010000214.1 GCA_949297565.1 uncultured Eubacteriales bacterium | reverse complement strand
CGACGGACTTGCCGTGTATATTTCGGAAGACGGACGAATTCACGGAAAGTTTAACCAGACAATAACAGCTACAGGAAGAATAAGCAGTACGGAGCCTAATTTACAGAACATACCGATCAGAATGGAGCTCGGAAAACAGATACGAAAAGTATTTATTCCAAAGGAAGGCTGTGTTTTTCTTGATGCGGATTATTCTCAGATTGAGCTGCGTATTCTTGCCCATATGTCAAAAGACGAAAAGCTTATAGAGGCATATAACTCTGCCGAGGACATACACAGAATAACGGCGTCACAGGTGTTTGGAGTTCCGTTTGACGAGGTGAGCGATTTGCAGAGAAGAAACGCAAAAGCCGTAAATTTCGGTATTATTTACGGTATCAGCTCATTCGGGTTAAGTCAGGATTTAAGTATTTCGCGCAAAGAGGCAAATGATTATATCAATCAGTATTTTCAGACGTATCCGGGAATAAAAGGATATATTGATTCAATGGTTGAGGACGCCAAGAGGACAGGATATTCTCTCACGATGTTTAACCGAAGGAGACCTATACCGGAACTTAAATCGAGCAATTTTATGCAGCGCTCGTTTGGCGAGAGGGTTGCGATGAATGCTCCTATTCAGGGAACGGCAGCGGATATTATCAAACTTGCGATGATCAGGGTCTACGACGCTTTGAAAAAAGGCGGCTATAAATCAAGGCTTATTTTGCAGGTGCACGATGAACTGCTTGTTGAGACATATCTTGATGAGCTTGATGATGTCAAGAGGATAATTACTGACGGAATGAAAAATGCAGTGCATTTGTCAGTTCCGCTTGAAATAGATTTAAAACAGGGGAAAAACTGGTTTGAGGCGCATTAAAACTGCACCTTAATCAGAAACGGAGACTTAAATGAAGATTATAGGTATTACCGGAGGCGTAGGCTGCGGAAAAAGTACAGTTCTTAAGCTTATAGAGGAAAATTTTAACGCGCTTGTTATAATGGCGGATGATGTCGCAAAAGAGTTAATGGAGCCGGGCAAGCCGGGATATGAGCAGACAGTGGCGTTTTTCGGAGAGGATATTTTAGAGCGTACAGACGAAACGGTCAGGAGGATAGACAGAAAGCATCTTTCGGATATTGTTTTTTCAAATCCAAACAAGAGGATTGTGCTTAACAGCATTGTGCATCCTCTTGTAAAAAAGGATATTGTCGACCGTATTACGCGGGAAAAAATAAGAGGTAAATACGACTATATTTTTGTTGAGGCGGCACTGCTTTTAGACGACCACTATGAAGTTTTCTGTGATGAGATTTGGTATATTTATGCGGACGAGAAGACGCGCAGAGCCCGTCTTAAAGACACACGAGGTTATTCTGATTCCAAAATTGACGGAATAATGGCGAGTCAGCTGAGTGAGGAGGAATTCAGAAAAAGATGTACGAGGATTATCGACAACAGCGGCGCACTGGCAGAAACATATTGCTCGCTTGTTAATTTACTTTAAGTGTGATATATTTTTAAATTAGATTATGAAT
>CASFUI010000213.1 GCA_949297565.1 uncultured Eubacteriales bacterium | reverse complement strand
ATGATGTAACCGCATGGAATACGGACAGCCCAGAGCATAAGGATATTTACAATCGTAGGGAAGCGCACCTCTCCGAGACCGTTGACAAAGCAGATAATTCCGTTGAATACAGCATAGCACCAAGTAAACGGAAGCACAATGCGAACATATCTTGCAGCCATATCAAGAACGGCGGTATCGCTTGTGAAAAAGCCTAAAATCGGACGGCAGAAAACAGTCACAAGTATTCCCGCGGCAGCAGTTACAAGACCTGAAAACAGAGGGATTTTAAGACCTCCCTGAGACAGCCTTTTATATTTCCGAGCGCCTAAATTCTGACCTGAGAAGGTCGTGGCGGCAGAAGAAAAAGAGGTTATCGCGACATTTGCTATACCGTTTACTTTTCCTCCGACTGTGCAGGCGGCAATGAATACAGAGCCCTGCGCGTTAATCAGCGACTGCATCATAATGTGTCCGAGCGAATAAAGAGAGTTGTTTAATCCGAGCGGAAGTCCTACACGTATAATACTTTTTAGAATTTTTTTGTCTATATGTTTAGGAAGAACGGTAAACTCAAGTTCGGGATATTTCTTTTTTATATACGCAATACTGAAAAACCACGAGCAGAACATGGCTATAATTGTCGCGAGCGCTGCGCCTGCAACATTCATTTTGAACACTCCGACAAACAGAAGGTCAAGCACTATATTTACTATGCAGGAAATGATAAGAAATAAAAGCGAAGCAGAGCTGTTTCCCATGCCTCTTAAAATTCCCGCGTTCATATTATATCCCATATTTCCAAGCGTGCCCAGAAAGACGATGTTTATATAAGCCGAAGCATAGCCCATTGTGTCATCGGGAACCTGCATGAAATTTAGGACAAGAGGGCCGATAAAAAGACCGAGCACAGATATGGGAATTGCGCAGATATATAAAAAAGATATTGATGTTGCCACGGTTTTTTTGAGGTTTGGCGAGTCGCTGCTTCCAACATACTGAGATATGAGTATTGATACACCTGTTCCTATCCCAAGAAATATGCACAAAAGCATCTCTACCGGCTGAGAGCTTGTGCCTATTGCTGCGAGGGAAGCTGAGGAGCAGAAATTTCCGACAACAAGCGTATCAACAGTGCTGTAAAGCTGCTGCAGCACATTGCCGAGGCAGATTGGAAGCGCAAACAGCACAATAAGTTTTATTATAGGACCGTTTGTCATGTCAATTTTTTTTGATTTTTGCATAGTTTTTTCTCCATATGTTAACATAAATCATAATAAAACGATAAGAAACGTGTTTCCATGTCTTTTCGTATTTGGCATCATCAAAAAAATTATAAATTTACAGATATATTTTATCAACAGAAAAAATCGGCTGATAAAGATACTTTACAGAAAAAAAGTAAAACAGCTTAATGTTCAAAAATTCTTTCGGCTATGTCATGCATAATACTTCTATTATTTCCACATAATAACATCATGTTGTTAAGGAAAAAAGGAAAGCGACAGGAGGAAAATAAAGGACATGAAAGCAACAGGAATTGTTCGCAGAATTGATGAATTGGGAAGAATTGTAATTCCAAAGGAAATCAGACGGACGCTTCGCATCCGTGAGACTGACCCGATGGAGATTTTTACAGATAAAGAGGGAGAAATAGTTTTAAAAAAATATTCGCCGCTCGGCGGACTTGCGGAATGCGCCAAAACCTATGCGGAGTCGCTTGCGCGCACAACGGGGAATATTGTATGCATATCTGACAGAGAGCAGATTATAGCCGCCTCGGGAACATCAAGAAAAGAGCTTGTTGAAAAGCCAGTAAGCCAGAAGCTTGAGCAGGTTATGCAGGAGAGAGAGACTGTTCTCGCAGACAGCACTCAGAGGCAGTATGTAACTATATCGGACAGCTTTTCCGATGAGTTTCAGTCACAGGTTATAAGTCCGATTATAAGCCACGGAGATGTTCTTGGCGCGGTGATAATGCTGTCGAAGAACGAAAAAGTTAAATTTTCGGAGCCAGAGAAAAATCTTACGATGGTTGCGGCAGATTTTCTCGGACACCATATGGAATCATAGGTTTCAGCTTTGTCAGAAAAGGAGTGCGTACTTTTTGTGTCATGCCGAATTATGCATATAGTCTTTATCTGCTTAAAAGGTGCCCTTGCGGCACCTTTTTAAGTAGAGTATAATAGCGTCAGCAGAGCTGGCGCAGGCGTAAATTGCTCCGGAATGGAGGATAGTGTGAAAAAATCACGCTGAGGCGCTGATTTTTCACACGGCTATTTGTTTCTGAGCGAAAGCAAATAGCCATGATGGCAGATGAGAAACCGCCTGCGCGGATTTCTCATCGCCTCTTCGCGATAAGTCGCTCCGGAATGGAGGTTATCATGAAAAATCAGGAATACATAAAAGAGCATTATACATGGGAGGATTTGCAGCGGATTGTGCATATTTTAATGCAGCCGGACGGCTGTCCGTGGGACAGCACAAGAGACTACGGGAACATGAAGGAATGTGTGCTGAATGAGGCGGCGGAGGTGGCTGAGGCCGTTGACAACAAGGATTTTATAAATTTGCGGGAGGAGCTTGGCGATTTGCTGCTTCAGGTCGTAATGTATTCCGAGATAGCGCGGAAACGAGGCGAGTTTACCCTGGAGGATGTGATTGACGGGCTGGCTAAAAAAATGGTGGGACGCCATCCGAACGTATTTGATGACGGCAGTGAAAAGACGTATCTAAAATATGTGGAGCTGGGTGCGAGCACATGGAATTCTATAAAGCTACAGGAGAAAATCAAGAGCTTGGAGGAATATGAAAAATACTGCGAGGAGGGCAGAATTGCGCCTGGGCTTGTTGAGCACAAGCGCCGTAAAATCACGGAGTTTGAGGGAAAGATAGGCATTTTCAACAAGATTTCAGAGCAAAATAATGGCAAAATGCTTTAAAAACCGTGAAAATGCCTAAAAATGGCGGTTTATATTGACAAATCACATAAAAAAGTTTATAAATGATTTTGTTGGGGTAACCAATAATATACCTATTGAGGAGAGATTTACAATGAATAAAACTGAGTTAGTAGCAGCAATTTCAGAGCAGACAGAATTGACAAAGAAGGACAGCGAGAAGGCATTAAAGGCGCTTATCGACGTAGTGACAGAAGAGTTAAAGAAGGGTGAGAAGGTTCAGTTAGTTGGCTTCGGTACATTTGAGGTATCTGAGAGAGCTGCCAGAACAGGAAAGAACCCACAGACAGGCAAGGCTATCAATATTCCTGCTTGCAAGGCACCTAAGTTTAAGGCAGGCAAGGCATTAAAGGATGCAGTAAACGCATAATTCACGGATTTTGAGGCATAATAAAGCGAATTCAGACGGGAAGGTCACTAAAGCATAAAGGCGGTGGACTTCCCGTTTTTGTCATATGTTTGTGTATGCGCCGCCGACACAAACTTCAGATGTGCAAAGGGCGGCGCGGAAATGAGGAGAGCTATGAGGTTAGACAAGTATTTAAAGGTATCGAGACTTATCAAGAGGCGAACGGTAGCAAACGAGGCGTGCGATGCCGGAAGAGTTACAATTAACGGAAAAGTGGCTAAAGCGTCTGTTGATGTAAAGGCGGGAGATGTAATCGAAATAGAGTTCGGAAACCGCAGCGTAAAGGTGCGTGTTCTCGATGTAAAGGACACCGTGCGCAAGGAGGAAGCGGCGGAAATGTTTGAATATATCTGACAGCCGCGGCATACATTTTAAAAAAGGCCATGCATGTGAGCGTGGACTGAAAATGTATAGGAGGCGGCTCATGGAAGAAAAAATAAAACAAAAGCGTTCACACAGGCTTAATATGGAAGACAGAAAAAGGCTTGAGATGACCGGGATAAGCGATGTGATTTCGTTTGACTTAAACAAGGTGCTGCTTGAGACGGATTACGGCGTAATTACGATTAAGGGCAGCAACCTTCATGTAAACAGGCTTTCTGTTGATAAAGGAGAGCTTGACATCGACGGAAGTATCCAGTCTTTGGAGTATTCGGAAGTATCCAGCTTTGGCAAGAAGGGAGAGTCGTTCCTGGGCAGGCTTATGAGATAGCGCTGTGTTTGTCCGGGGCGGCGAAAAGCCGGGGTGACGAAGGTTAGTACGCTCATAATTTGGGAGGGGAGCACATTCCTGTCATCTGTATTCCTGGGAATGATGCTTGCTCTGGAGTATGACTGTATACGTATTTTCAGGCGTATTGTGAAGCATCGCCATGTGTATACAATGGCTGTCGAGGATATTATTTTCTGGTTTCATGTGAGCATAGTTGTTTTTTGTTCTGTTTACGAGATGAATAACGGAATTGTAAGGGGATTTATCGTTGTGAGCCAGGTGTTGGGTGCAGTGCTTTACCGTTATGCGTTTGGAAGATTTTTTGTTAAGTATATATCGAAATTTCTTTTATTCGTTTTAAAGCCATTGAAAAAACTCAGCCGGTTTATTAAAATAAAGATACAGGGCGCTGTGAGGCGTCTTAGGAGCAGACTTGCGGCTTGCGCAAGGTCAAAGAAAAGAGGAAAAAAATGCAGTTTGAATCCAGATGGGAAAAACAGCAGCGTTTGAAACGCCAGAAGCGTTCAGGCATTGCCGGGCTTATAACGGCGGTTGTTCTGGTGGTTTTGTTGGGTGTTGCCATGTGGAACGGCAAACAGACGCTGGTTAAAAAAAACAATGAGTACGAGTCACAGAAGACACAGCTTGAACAGCAGATAAAAGAACAGCAGGAGCGCAAAAGCGAGCTTGAGGAATATGAGAAGTACGTACAGACAAAAAAATTTGTAGAAGAAATGGCAAAGGACAAGTTCGGACTGCTTTATCCGGACGAAATTCTAATAAAGCCAGAGGATTGACAGAAGAGTCCTGTCGGAAATATTTTGCTGAGTCGGAATATTTTCGTAAAAGGGGACTCTTTTTTATTCTATAGGAAAGTTCTTTGAACTTCCTATAGAATAAAAATGCTCCGCAGGATCGCAGAGGCGCGGAAAGGTAATTATTCTTACGAATCCGCGCCTCGCGAAAGAGTTCGCAAGCGAACTCTTTTTTATATTTTTTCACAATATGACAAAACAAGACAAGCCTCGTGATTATAATAAATAGTTAGTTCGGAAGTTGGCTGATTTGTCAGTTGCCGGCAGCAGCAAAAGCGTGAACGGTCTGAAACGACTGTGAGCGTCAGGGAGTGCGTTTTGACAGCACAGAAATGGAGGTTTGTATGAGTGAGAATGTTCGGGATTATGTAACTACATATTCGTTTAATAAGCTGGAGGAAACGGCGAAGACTTTCAGGCGTCTCGGAGAGGCGTACGAGAATGTGACTGAGCTGACTGTGAGCGAGCCGGGAATATCTAAACAGCTTCTTTTGGTTGCCGATGTCCTGGAAGAGTGTGTGACAATGCATCTGTACTCTGAGGAGGTGGAGAAGGATGTGGCAAAGGAGCTGTTCCGCAAATGCTTTCTTGCGGGTGTGAGGATTAAGAATGTCTCAACCATAAAAAGCAGGAGAGGCATGACGGAGCTGGCGCTCCAGGCAAGAACGGTTGGGCATGGCTGTGTTTCCGTAAAAAAAATACTTCCTATTCTCTCGGAGGTGTTTGGCTGTGATTATTATGTTCCGGGCTCAAACAGGACAACTATACATGAGGATTTTCATCAGTATATATTTGTGCAGGAGAGCAGATTCAGGATGCTCACGGGAGTGGCGCGCCGAGGAAAGGGATGCAGCCGTTTTAACGGGGATAATTTTCTTATTTCAAGGCTAGACTGCGGAAAGGCTACTGCCGCGATAGCTGACGGAATGGGAAGCGGCAAGAGAGCGTTTGTAGAGAGCAGAATGGTTATAGAGCTTATGGAAAACTGCATTGACGCGGGATTTGAGGAGCATGCCGCGCTGGATTTGATTAACGCCGCGTATATTGCCGGCGGAGCGAGAACAGTCAATCCTGTGACAATGGACATGAGTGTTATTGACTGTCAGTCCGGGATGCTGTCATGTATTAAAATGGGGGCTGCCGCCACATTTATAAAGCGCGATACAATGGTTGAGGTTATAAAGTCGACAACTCTTCCGCTGGGTGTGCTGGAGAAGGTTGACTATGACTGTGTGACAAAGAAACTGTATCACGGAGATTATGTGGTTATGGTCAGCGACGGTCTGCTGGACAACATTCCGGGCGTGGAGAAGGAGGAGGTTTTTGCCGAGATTATAAATGAAATTGCGGTCAGAAAGCCTGATGCCATGGCGGAAGAGATAATGAGAAAGTCTCTCAAGTATAACGGGGACAAGCCGTCTGACGATATGACAGTGCTTGTTCTGGGGCTGTTTGACACTTACGACAAATGATAATATAATCAGAATATGATTGATAAAGTATATAATTACATGAAAAAAACAGGAATGTTTAACGGCACGCGCGGTATCGTAGCCGGCTTGTCCGGAGGAGCGGATTCCGTGTGTCTTATTTTGGTACTAAAAAACATAATATGCAGATTTAAGCCTGAAATTCGTCTTGCGGCTGTGCATGTAAACCACGGTATAAGAGGCGATGAGGCGGCGCGCGACGAGGAGTTTTCAAGGCGGCTCTCAGAGGAGCTTGGAGTGGAATTTATCCCGCATCATATCGATGTACCGGCGCTTGCAAGGGAAAACGGAATGAGCGAGGAGGAAACGGGAAGACGGGAGCGGTACAGGATTTTTCGTGAAACATCGTCCTACCTTTCCGGTGAGATTAATGACGGCGCGGCTGCTGTCGGCGGTGTTTTTATCGCGGTGGCGCATCATATGGACGACCAGGCGGAAACACTTCTTATGCATCTTATAAGAGGCGCCGGATTGCAGGGACTTGCGGGAATGGAGCCTGTGAGCGGCGATATTATCCGTCCTCTGCTGTGTGTCTCGAGGAGTGAAATTGAGTCGTTCCTGGCGGACAGGGGGCAGCCGTTTATGGTTGACGCGACTAATTCTGATGACAGCTATACGAGAAACAGAATCAGAAATGTGCTTATCCCTCTTTTGCGAAATGAATTTAATCCTAACATTTCGGAGGTTTTATGCAATACCGCGGAAGATATGAGAAAGCTTTCGGCGTATATAGATAATGAAGCTGAAAGGGCGGCGCGGCGCTATGTAAGTTTTACTGAATGTACGACAGTAGGTAATGGTATGAGCGCTCAGCCTGAAAGCTGCGTCATAAGACATCTGTCAGAGTTTGTCATGGAAGAGGATGTTCTGAAGGAGCGCGTTGTGCGCAATATACTTTTCAGATGCGCCGGAACGCATAAAAACATATATCGGTGTCATATTGACGCTGTGCTCGGGCTGGCTCTGGGGCAGACGGGAAAGCGTATACAGCTTCCGTGGAATATAACTGTGCAGAAGGTGTATGACGAGCTTTTTTTTATGATAAAGAAGAACTCGGACATCACCTTTTTTGACATACAGATAGAACTGTCGGATAGCAGCGTCTGCGTTAAGGTTGACCGCGATATATACTTTGGCGGCAGAATATGTTTGTTAAAAGATATAACTTTTGAAATACTCGAAAATGTTTACTGTAATTTTACAGGTAATGACTATACTAAATTTTTCGATTATGATAAAATGAAAAACAATATTCATCTGCGTTTTAAAATGCCCGGAGATTATCTTGAAATTTCATGCGCGGGCGGCGGGGGTATGCCGGATGACGGCATGGAAGGACTCTCAGCCGGAAATCAAGTGGAAAGCGCAAAAACAAAATTAAAGGGCTGCAGAAAGAAATTAAAAAACGAACTGATAGACAAAAAAATTCCTCGTGATTTGAGAAATCAGGTGTTGCTGCTGGCTCAGGGGCAGAAGATATTGTGGGCAGTCGGCGTGCGCAGAGGGCAGTCTTATCAGGTAGAGAAATCTACTGAGAAGGTAGTCAGAGTTCGTTTAAATATTCAGGAGGAAGATTAAATGGCAAAGCACGAAATCAGTGTTCTCATATCTGAGGAGGAGCTGATGAAAAGAATCCGCGAGCTGGCCGGTCAGATCAGTGCGGATTTTGAGGGTGAGACGGTAAAGCTTATCTGTATTCTTAAGGGAAGTATATTTTTTACATGTGAGCTGGCAAAGAGAATAACCGTTCCTGTGATGCTTGATTTTATTCAGGTTTCAAGCTATGGCAGCGGTACTGTGTCGAGCGGCACAATTAACATAAAGAAGGAACTGGATGAGCCTTTGGAGGGGCAGAATGTTGTTCTGGTAGAGGATATTATAGATTCCGGCAATACGCTTTCAAAGCTCATTCCCGTGCTGAAAGCAAGAAATCCAAAGACGCTTAAAGTATGCACTCTTCTTGACAAGCCGGACAGAAGAGAGGTGGAGGTTAATGTCGATTATAACGGGTTTAATATTCCGGATAAATTTGTGGTCGGCTTTGGGCTGGATTACGACCAGCATTACAGGAATCTTCCGTATGTGGGAGTGCTGAGTATCTGAATGTGTAAAATGGAATGGAGGAAAAAATGAACAATAAGGGAAAGACCGGCGGCTTTGGTATATATGTTGTTGTGATAGCCGTTATTGCAATACTGTATCTTCTTATGTCACAGCTCGGCTCGCGGAGCGGCAATTATTCGTATGATGCGTTTGTCAGTGATGTGAAAGAGGGAAATGTTTCGGAGGTGGTAATACGGCAGAATTCAGAGGTGCCGACAGGTATACTGTATGTTTCTTTTGACGACAACAGAGAGCAGAAGTCTCTCAATGTATCTGACGTCAATGAAGTTCAGGATCTTTTGAGAGACAGAGGGGTTGCCTATGAGCTGCGCGACGTTTCGCGGCAGAGTATATGGGTGACAACTATTATTCCGTTCGGAATATGTATCCTTGTAATAGTCGTGGTAATGTTTATGACGACAAGGCAGGCTGGCGGCGGCGGAAATGCCAAGATGATGAATTTCGGCAAAAGCCGTGCAAAGCTTATGACCAATGACCAAAATCATGTGACATTTAAGGATGTTGCGGGACTTGATGAGGAGAAGGAGGAGCTTGCCGAGATAGTTGACTTCTTAAAGAGTCCTGTAAAATATACGAACTTAGGGGCAAGGATTCCTAAGGGTGTTATTCTGACAGGCCCTCCGGGAACAGGTAAAACGCTTCTTGCTAAGGCGATTGCAGGGGAAGCGGGAGTGCCGTTTTTCAGCATTTCCGGCTCTGATTTCGTTGAGATGTTTGTCGGAGTAGGCGCTTCGAGAGTCCGGGACCTGTTTGAGGAGGCTAAGAAAAATGCTCCGTGTATTGTATTTATAGATGAGATTGATGCCGTTGCGAGACGCAGGGGCACCGGCATGGGAGGCGGACATGACGAGAGAGAGCAGACGCTCAACCAGATGCTTGTCGAGATGGACGGTTTCGGCGTAAACGAGGGCATAATTGTAATGGCTGCCACAAACAGAATTGATATTCTTGACCCCGCTATTTTAAGACCGGGCCGTTTTGACAGAAAGGTGGTAGTCGGAAGACCTGATGTGGCGGGACGACTGGCTATTTTAAATGTACATGCCGCAAAGAAGCCGCTCGGTGACGATGTTGATTTGGACAGCCTTTCAAGGACGACGGCAGGCTTTACAGGCGCGGATCTTGAAAATCTTCTCAATGAGGCTGCAATTAATGCCGCAAAGCATATGCGCAGGTTTATCACAAATGAGGACGTAAATTATGCGTTTGTCAAGGTTGGAATTGGAGTGGAAAAGAGAAGCAAGATTATTTCAGAAAAAGAAAAGAAGATTACGGCTTACCACGAATCCGGACACGCTATTTTGTTCCATGTGCTTCCTGACGTTGGCCCTGTTCATACAGTTTCTATTATTCCGACGGGAATGGGGGCAGCAGGATATACGATGCCGCTTCCTGAGCGCGATGAGATGTTTAACACCAGAGGCAAAATGCTTCAGAACATAATTGTGAGTCTGGGCGGACGAGTGGCTGAGGAGCTGATTTTTGACGATATTACAACGGGAGCTTCACAGGATATAAAGCAGGCGACACAGACAGCCAGAGATATGGTGACAAAGTACGGCTTTTCCTCAAAGCTTGGTCTGATCAACTATGACAATGATAATGATGAGGTGTTTATCGGAAGAGATTTGGCGCACACAAGACCGTACGGTGAGAATATCGCGGGACAGATTGACGCAGAGGTAAAGAACATAATTGACGAGTGTTACTCGAAAGCAAAGAAAATTATATCGGAGAATATGGGTGTTCTTGAGCGCTGCGCACAGCTTCTTCTTGAAAAGGAAAAAATTACGAGACAAGAATTTGAAGCGCTCTTCGAAACGGAAGAAAAAGAGATTGTATCAGAATAACAAAAATTTTATTGTGAAAAATGCACAAAAAACTCATGCGATTTTAGATAATTTTATGAACACTTAACTGGTGTGACGTGCTAATATAATTAATGTAAAAACCCCCCAATACATTATATTTTTTGCTACACCCCATAATAAGTGAAATACCTTCTCCAAAAAGGACAGCCTACCCCGGCTGTCCTTTTTACTTGCTTTATATTTCAATTCGTTATAGAATTATGATAACCGTTAATAGTAAGGAGTACTTAAACATGAGGCTTGTTAAGTCAACGGAAGAATTAGAGGCAAATGAAAAAAAACTGATGTATATGTGTAATACACGCCCGGTTTTAAAGATGAGGGCTTTGTTTTCTGACGGGACAGAGGATTACCGTATACCTTCCGAGTGTGAGCCCGGCGATACAGTACGTTTACGTTTAAGAACAGGAAAGTTTAATGTTGACAGCGCGTTTTTATATGCTGACAATAAAGAATACCGTATGAACAGAGTGGATTCAGATGAAGCTTTTGACTATTATGAGGCGTCTGTGCAGGTCGGCGGTGAGCCGATGTCTTATTATTTTAAGGTCGAGACGGCTCACGGAGCCTGCTGCTATTACAATCAAATCGGAGCTGCGAGAGATTTGAATCCGTATTATAATTTTCAGATTATATCCGGCTTTAAGGTTCCCAAATGGGCAAAGGGCGCGGTTATGTACCAGATTTTTGTAGACAGATTCTGCAGCGGGAAGCCTGAAAATAATGTATTGGATGACGAGTACAATTATATAGGAGAGCATGTAGCAGAAGTCAAGGAATGGAGCAAATATCCGGAGGCAATGGGTGTCCGTGAATTTTACGGAGGCGATTTGCAGGGAGTCTGGAATAAGCTTGACTATCTTGAACAGCTTGGCGTTGATGTTATTTATTTTAATCCGCTTTTTGTATCTCCCACTAATCATAAGTATGATATTCAGGATTATGACTATATCGACCCTCATATCGCTATGATTGTCTCAGACGAGGGGGAAGTGCTGGCAGAGGGAGACCATGATAATACTCATGCCACAAGATATATTGACAGGGTGACTAACCGCCGTAACCTTGAGGCGAGCAATGATTTTTTTGCAAAGCTTGTTGAGGAAATTCACAGGCGCGGACTGAAAGTTAT
>CASFUI010000212.1 GCA_949297565.1 uncultured Eubacteriales bacterium | reverse complement strand
TTATCCCTGAAAGCATAAGCGCAGGAAGCTTATAGCATATTGATTTTCCTGCTCCTGTCGGCATTATCCCCAGCACGTCGCGCCCGGCGAGAATGTTATCCACAATCTCCTCCTGCCCCGGCCTGAAGGAGTCATATCCGAACACCTTTTTAAGCACATTTATTTTTTGATTTTTTTTATCTGACGCAATCATTACGCTATTTCTCCGTTTTAAAACTGTATAAAGCAATTCGGCTGAAATGCCGTCCACGATAGATTATATCTTTACGCCTGAGTATGCAAGCATTTTTTTATTCTATAGAATAAAAATGCTCCGCAGGCTTGCAGAGGCGCGGAAATGTAATTATTCTTACGAATCTGCGCCTCGCGAAAGAGTTCGCTTGCGAACTCTTTATTCTATCTAATGAAGACGAAATTTTTTAAGATTGATAAATACTTTCTGATATGATACGATTATCAACAGCAAAATGTATCGCAAAACGCTGTATATAAGCGGCTTTTCCGCTTGCCTTCCGCCGGTTTGCGCCGGGTTTTACGCTGTTTTGCCGCAATAAAACAGGAGGTTTTAAAATGAACACTGAAAAAAATATTCCTTATAAGATTTATCTGGACGAAAATGAGCTGCCGAAAGCATGGTATAACGTGCGCGCAGATATGAAAAACAAACCGGCTCCTCTGTTAAATCCCGCCACATTAAAACCTATGACTGCCGACGAGCTTAAAGGCGTTTTCTGCGACGAGCTTATAGCGCAGGAGCTTGACGACACGACAGCATATATTCCTATACCTGAGGAAATTATTGATTTTTACAAAATGTACCGTCCGTCTCCTCTGGTACGCGCGTACTGTCTTGAGAAAAAGCTTCAGACACCTGCAAAGATTTATTATAAATTTGAGGGAAATAACACCAGCGGAAGCCACAAGCTCAACTCTGCCATTGCGCAGGCATACTACGCAAAGAAGCAGGGTCTCAAGGGCGTTACGACAGAGACCGGAGCCGGACAGTGGGGAACAGCGCTCTCGATGGCCTGCGCTTATTTCGGTCTGGACTGCCAGGTTTATATGGTTAAGGTTTCATATGAGCAGAAGCCTTTCAGACGTGAGGTTATGCGCACCTACGGAGCAACTGTAACTCCGTCTCCGAGCACAACAACAGAGATTGGAAGAAAAATCCTGGCAGAGCATCCGGGCACAACCGGAAGTCTAGGCTGCGCTATTTCCGAGGCTGTTGAGGCAGAATCACGTCAGGAGGGTTACAGATATGTTCTCGGAAGCGTCTTAAATCAGGTACTTCTCCACCAGACTGTAATCGGTCTTGAGACAAAGGCTGCTCTCGACAAATATGATATTGTTCCTGATATTATCATTGGCTGCGCCGGCGGCGGCTCTAACCTCGGCGGTCTCATTTCTCCGTTTGCAGGAGAGATGCTCCGCGGCGAGCGCAACTACCGCATTATCGCGGTTGAGCCGGCTTCATGCCCAAGCTTTACACGAGGCGTGTTCGCTTATGACTTCTGCGACACAGGAAAGGTTTGTCCTCTCGCAAAGATGTACACTCTCGGAAGCGGCTTTATACCTTCTGCCAACCATGCAGGGGGACTGCGCTACCACGGCATGAGCCCTATTCTCTCACAGCTTTACCACGACGGAATTATCGAGGCTACAAGCGTTGAGCAGACAGCCGTATTTGAAGCTGCAGAGCAGTTTGCACGCGTTGAGGGTATTCTTCCTGCTCCTGAGAGCAGCCACGCAATCCGTATTGCGATTGACGAGGCGCTCAAGTGCAAGGAGACCGGAGAGGAAAAGACTATTGTATTCGGTCTCACAGGAACAGGCTACTTCGATATGGTTGCATATGAGAAATACAACAACGGCGAAATGACAGACTACATCCCGACTGATGAGGATTTAAAGCCGGGCTTTGACGGTATTCCTCGCTTCCCGGGAAATGAGTTTTAAGTTTCACGCTAATATTTATTCCGAAGCGTTTTACACGACATGGCGGCGCAAATATCAAATCTGCGTCTGCTATCACAGCTTTTTGTGACGCTCCGGCACAAAACGGCGGAGGCTATCCGATATTCGGACAGCCTCCGCGCTCTGCGTCAAGTGTTGTTGTTTCCTTGTGCCCCGGGTAAATTATATAATTACCGTCAAGGTCTTTTAACCGCTTAATCGACTCCTTCATTGCCGACTCGTCACCGCCGTAAAGGCTTGTCTTTCCGTGCCCTCCTGCGAGCATTGTATCTCCCGTAAAAATCGCGTTTTCCGTTCGCAGAGCCATTGAGCCCGGAGTATGTCCCGGCAGGATCATTATTGAAAATCTTATATCATCAAGCCATATTTCATCTCCCTCACTCAACAAAACAGACGGGCGCACAGGTCTGTACGGCTTTTCAACATAAGGACGATCGTTTATAAGCTCCTCATCCAAAAGCCGCCATGCATCAATCCTGCTGACAGCCACCAATACGTTATATTGATCCGCCAAATCCGCCGCAGCAAGCACATGATCAGTGTGACCGTGCGTGATGACTATATATGAAGGAATAAGCCCGTTTTTCTCAATACATTCTGTAATTTTTCCAGCCTCATCGGCAGGGTCAATTATCATGCAGCGCTTTGTATGCCTGTGATACACAACATAGCAGTTTGTAAAGCATGCGCCAAGCACAAGCCTTATAACTCCCATTTTGCCCGTATTGCGGTCATTGCCGTCAGATGCGTCATCGGTAATATCACTGACGGCTTCTTTTACATAGCCCGCCGTCTCGGCTTTTTTTATTTTTTCTCTTGTGTCATTGTTTACATATTCCTTGAGCCTTCTTGCCGCCTCGCAGAAATCTGTCTCTCTCTGCCCATAGGTGAGCTGAAGCTCGTACTCAAGCGGAAGCCATGTCCTGATATCCGCCTCGTTGTGCTGTATCACCGCCTCCATTTTATCGAGTGCCTTGTACAGCTTCGCCTCCTCGCTCTTCTGCGCCTTCATCTCACCGAACAGCTCCGCGAGCTCGCCTCTGTAAGGCTCCGGAAGCGTGCCAATCCACTCGGAAACTATTTTCTCTTCTCTGTCACTGTCTTCCGAGGTCTTTTCAAATGAAGGAATATCACCTGTAAACGCCTCCCCCATGTCGTGAAATAAACACATCAATATGACTTTATTTATATCGATATTTTCAAATGTATCTTTCATAAAATATGCCATCAGCGCAAGCCGCCAGCTGTGCTCGGCAACGCTCTCGCGTCTGCCCGACGAGGTCCACGAGTGTCTCGTGTTGTTTTTCAGCTGCTCTGCCCGGTGCAAAATCTCAAGATATTTATCTAATCTCATATATTTTCTCATTTCTGCGCACATTTTAATTTTAACGGTCCTGCTATGCAGGGATTATATGCATAACAGGTTTGTGTCAGGTGCGCTCCGCCGCCAATTCTCCGCTGTATTTAAATTATTTAACAAATTTCCTGAGTTCTTTCAACAATCCCTCACAGCCCGCAAGCACCTGCTCATACGTTGTATCGAAATCTCCTGAGTACCACGGGTCGGCAATGTCGCCCGGCTGCCCTGTAAAATCAAGCAGCCTGTACACTTTTTTCTGCGGGTCGTCTCCGACAATGCGCATGATATTTCTTATGTTTACCTGCTCCATGCCTATGATGTAATCATATTTTTCATAGTCTTTTTTCGTCAGCTGTACGGCATGCTTCCCGTCACAGCTAATCCCCGCCTGCGCCAGCCTCCTTCTTGCGGGCGGATAGACAGGATTTCCTATCTCCTCAGTGCTGGTAGCCGCCGACGCTATAAAAAATTCTTTTTCAAGCCCGGCTTTTTTGACTAAATCTTTCATAATAAATTCCGCCATTGGTGAGCGGCAGATGTTGCCGTGGCAGACGAAAAGTACTCGTATCATTGTTTTGTTTCTCCTTAATTTACCCCAGAATGCCCTGTTTTGCAAGGGATTTCAGGGATTTGTGAAATGTGTTCTTTTGCTAGCATCTTGACAAAAATAAGGCAAGATGGAGCAAGTTGTTACTACCTGTTAGTAGTAAAGTGAAAAGTCTTACTACTAAGTATTGCGTTTTTGGCTTCTATACAATCGCACTAAAAACAAAATATTGCTAGCAGCCAAATGCAATGCATAATCTGTAAATTCGTCCGATATGGCGATAACTTGATTTCCTTGTCCATGTCCAGAAACTTTATTTCTCACAACTGGCAATCCCGTTTCCAATGTAGTTCTTATACTCGTCAAGTGCGCATTCATATAACTCGGATAAAAACCATTATTTTCTAATATGGAAATAAGTTTCTGTGCAGTGTCTTTGGCTTTATCATATGTATATCCCTGCTTATCACAGATAGTTTTCATTGTACTTTCAAAAGCCTTCCCCGCCTCTAAGATTGCATTTTTATTATCACCTTTTCGTCTTTTTTCATAAGCCTTTCTTATCTCATCTTCAGCACCTTCAAAACCTTCTTCAAATAATACTTTCAGAGCAGGTTTTACTGCCATTTCATGTAACAATGTACTGTCAATAGTAATTATCTGTGAATTAATAAACTCGTATCCTAAATTATGCTGTTTAAAACGATAATTCAACTCAATAATTGCATCACTTACAGCGGCATCCGCATCATAATCATATATGTATTCTGGCTTCAAAGTACGTAGTTTTTTATCAATTATATGAAAGAAATAATCTATCGCATCTAAAAAGTCAGTATCATTACTCTCTCTAAAATATTGTTCTATACTGGATTCCCCATACCCCTTGTGTAACTTATCATATCCCATACCTTTCAATCCTTTTTCTCTGCAAAAATTCTCCTCTAGAATATCCCACAAGTTTTCATCATATGTTGTGTATGGATTTAGTACATCTCCTAAAATATAAAAAACTTGATTTCGGAAAGCCTGCGGAAAACTATTGTATAAAAACACCTCAGGTTCTCCAGACGCATTCTTAATTCTCTTAGACAATAATTCGTACATATTCTTTCTTCTCCTTCTACCTACATCTCGTATATTTTTACAAATTCTCTAATTTCTTTTAATAGTTGGTCCCATTTCAAACAATCATAATTCAAGTCACTTACAGAACTTATCCCTGCTCCATCCAAATTTTCTGAAAAACATTGATTTACCATTAACTGACCTTTGGATGTTATTATATCTACTGTTTGTATGTGCGCACTTTGTATATATGTCTTTATTGCATTCATGTACTTTTCGTCAACAAAATTTACAATCTCGTCGAAATGCTTTTTTTCTAATGCTTCATCAATAGTTTCAATTTTTTCTTTGAGAACCTCTATCTCTTTTAATTCATTCCATCTCGTATTGATAACATCCTTCTTCAAAACCCTTTTCCTGCTTTTTTTGCCATCTGCACCCCACTGATAGTCTGTAGTAGCATCAAATCCGCATAATTCTAAAATTTTCACATATAACTTAATTTGCTCACCTAAATCCAAATCTGTAACATTAGTCACATCAAAGAATTCCCATTTTCTTATATTTGTCAAAATCGTTTTTCTATTTTTGAACAAACTTGGTACTAACTCTAAATACAATCTATCATCATATTCTTCCTGCTCTTTAATTGATTTTACATATTTATCTAACATCCAGCTATTATTTGGTTCTTTAACTTCGATTGATGCTACCATTTTTAACGCATTATAAACTTGCTCGTTTCTATTATAATAGAAAAAATCTTTCGCGATAATCATATCCGGAACTGCTTTTACTAACACGGAATATTTACATCTATTATGACACTCTGTGTTAAACTGGCGAAAATTATGACAATCAATTAAATCCAGTTCTTGAATTGTCTCTGACTTGATAATTGAATCCAATATAGGGTATACAATAAAATCTTGAAACTGATTTTCAAGTGGACTGATTTCTAACAACTCTATTGTTTTTTCTAAATACCAATTTATAGACAGTCTATTCTCCTGTTTCAAAATCTAACCTCCATCCAATATTTTTACCAACTATTATATCGTCACTTTCATCTTTTTTCCACAAAAATAACGCCCAGCAAGCGGTGATGAATAAATTTTCTTGATTCTATATTCCAGCCGCTTTTTCTTACTCTTTATTACTGTATCCACATTTCTCTCATAATTTCCGGTTGATATACACACCACATGGGTGCACAGAGCCAATTTTTCAAATCTGTGGATAAATATTCTGTTGTTTCATCTTCCATTTCATAACCACCTGTGCTAAAATAACTTTGTCATTCAAGATACACTGTTGTGTATCCGAAAATGTAAGATACATCTTCTTCCATTACTGTCAGTTCTCTAAAACTTTCCAGTACCCTTGAAGATGTATTTTTTATTGTCTGCTTAAATTCTTTTATATATGGATTCCATGCCAGGTAAAGCTGTATAAGAATATCCGCGATCTGTGTAAGCAGATAATGATTCTTTATCGCATTACTGTTTTTACTGTTAAGGTGTTCAATCCGGTACAATCCGTTCTTCTGATTATTAAACCCTTCATTATCTATTTTCCAGCGGCCTCTCCCTGCCAGTATCATTTCTTGCAGATTTCTTTTTGTGACTTCCAGATTGCTTACCCACTGAAAACTTATCCTGACTTCATGCTGCCTTTCTTTCCGGACATAATGATACCCATATACAAATAGATTTCCTGTGGCTCTTTCAATATTTCTTTTGCTTCCTGTATCCACTTTTTCAGTGCAGTAATGGTCGCCTGCAAACTGCGTATCATGCAATTGGTCTCTTTAATCCAATGGTTTAATTCTCCCTTTTCTATACGGATGCCTTTATTCTCCATTTGGCGTACCTACAGCCCCTCATGAACAGTCGGAATCAGATCCAATCACCGCTCCACATAAGAGCGGTGATCAATACGGCATTCCAGCCCCTTCTTTGTTAGGAAGATGCACTGCCAGGTCTGCAATCATACCATCAGAAACAAAGTATTTCCGGGCAAATTCTCTTGCCATGGTGATATTCTCCTCCATGGAGAATTCATTTTGTAACGCCATTTCAAAACTGTAGGCAAGCTAGGCGTCATAGATTTTCTCTACCTGTTCCACCTCATTCCAAAGGGTGGACCTGTTAGAAAATCTGGCTAGTGTATATTCCGGAAGAATGATTTCTTTCAGAACAACACCGCCTTTTTTAGTGTAATCATGGGTTTCTCCGTCCCATAAATTATGCAGTTTTTCTCCGGCACGATAAGCATCACTGGCAACGACTGTCCGCCCCTCACTGCGTTTGATATGCGTCACATGAAAGTGATATAGCGCCATCAGATATCACCTCCCGCATTAAGATTTTCCATCGCTTTTTTCACCAATTCCTGCACCGCAGGCAGAGCAAAGGTCTGTTCCATCAGAGAATAAAATTCCACTCTTGTCAAGGTATCTGTTTCTTTGGAAATGCTCTGGATTGCGCCACCCATATTGCATAGGTGATGAGTTCGTTGCTTGTTTGTTTTTTCTCAAGATGAGCTTTTCGATTCTGTGAAATCTGAATCTTATGCTCCTGCTGTGCCACCATTAGTCTTGCTTTTTCCACCTGCTCTAAAGTCAGTTTCTTTTTGTTTTCCATTCTGCTTTCACTCCTGTTTTTTTAATTCATATCCCGCCGGCATGTGTATGTAAAAGATAGGTGCAAGCCGCAAGAACCTGCTTCTGACCGGAATGTAATTCCACAATATGTAAATGTGTTCAGACACAGGAGCATTTACCTTCGGAGAATGCATATACCGTAATGGAATGACCAGTATAGAAGTGCACCCTTAGTTCATAAGGGATTTTTCTTGTTTTCGATATCAGCTTAATCCTTCTGACATCAAACTTTTAGGGTACAGTGTGTCAGAAACCGGACATCTCATTTCACTTTTTATTCAGTAATAAGCATAATGGCTTCTCCCTAGATTGTTCTATGGATAAGTAGTGAAAGAAACTGTTAGTCATCACCATTTGCATTAGTTTCCATTTCAAAAGCTAAATTTTACAGCATTCCAACTTTTGCGTTTACTGAGCATCGCTGCAAGTTTGTCTGATGTTCTCGCAGCAACCCTACAATTATTGTGTCTGAAGCAATCAGCAATTTTTATTGCCTGACAGGTAGAACTTTCTTTAATTCTATCTGCATTAGACTTTTCTTTTTTCAACCCATTAGAGTTGTTACGGCAATTCTACAATAATACTTGAGGTATTTTTATTTCCAGTCATTGACTGTAACTATCAATGTTATTGATACCTCTTTGATAATTGTAGTCGCTCTATGTATTGAAGTCGATGGACTGGTAGGCAACAAAGAGCGGACAGTTTGTGAACAATCTTACCTCTACATACTTATATTTTACTTTATCCCATGGTATCAAAACAGGGAGTGATACGGTAGATTACCCGTCTTGGTACAGCGGATTTATGCTGATAATTTGCATTATGAGAAGTTTGCCGATGGAACAGTGAAATGTATTGAGGATGAGATACAGTTTGAAGTGCCAGAGGGATGGATCTGGACTTTTCTTTCAAACATTGTCTCTGTTTTTAATGGTGATAGAGGACCAAACTATCCTGCTAAAAGTAAATTACAAACCGAAGGTATTCCATTTGTAAGTGCTTCCAACATTGAAGACGGT
>CASFUI010000211.1 GCA_949297565.1 uncultured Eubacteriales bacterium | reverse complement strand
GGTACTGTCTGAAAAACAGCGCGGAAATGGGGATAAAGATGAAAATCGTAATTGTCACCGGAATGTCGGGTGCGGGAAAATCAACCGCTCTCAATGTACTTGAGGATGAGGGCTATTATTGTGTGGATAATATGCCGATAGAGCTTATTCCGAAATTTGCGGAGCTTGCCGGAGGACAGAAAAAGGAACGCTCCGATATTGCGCTGGGCATTGACATCAGAAACGGCGACGCGCTGGGAGAACTGGACAGCGTGCTTGATGAGCTGTCGGTGAGGCACTATAATTATAAAATACTGTTTCTTGATTCAAGCGATGAAGTGCTTGTAAAGCGCTACAAGGAGACCAGAAGGACGCATCCGCTGGCTAAGGATGACAGAGTCGACAGGGCTATTGAACAGGAGCGCAGCCAGATGAGCTTTTTAAAGGAGCGCGCGGACTATATTCTTGATACCAGTCATATGCTTACAAGAGAGTTAAAGCAGGAGCTTGAAAAAATATTTGTAAAGGACGGTAATTATAACAATTTATTTGTGACCGTGCTTTCATTCGGATTTAAGTATGGAATTCCGGCGGATGCGGATTTGGTTTTTGATGTTCGATTTCTGCCAAACCCATATTATATAGAAGAGTTAAAAAAACTTACGGGAAATGATAAACCAATACAGGACTATGTTCTTGGCTGCGAGGCTGCGAGGATATTTCTGGAAAAGGCAGTTGATTTGATTATCTTTCTTTTGCCGAATTATGTCCAGGAGGGAAAAAACAGTCTTGTGATAGCCATAGGCTGTACGGGAGGAAAGCACAGATCTGTTACGCTTGCAAACGCTATTGCGGACAGGCTTAAGAAAACGGAATACGGCTGCAAGGTAGACCACAGGGATATAGATAAAGATTCAAAGAGAAAAATGTGATGCCGTTACGGCCTGAAAGGAAATTGATATGTCATTTTCATCGGATGTGAAGGAGGAGCTCAGGACTAAAATAGACAGCGCCAGGCACTGTCAGATTGCAGAATTTGCAGCGATGATGGCATTTGGAGGACAAGTCTGTTTCAAAAAAGAAAAAAACAAGGACTTCAAATCTGCGTATATCTTGTTTGCGACTGAAAATGAGACAGTGGCTGAGACCTTTAAAGAGCTTGCAATGCGTGCCTTCGGCGTACAGGAAAGCGGTGTGCGCAGACTTGGCGAGGAAAAAAAGGGCGGGGCAATTTGGCTTGTCATTGAGGATGAGCAAAGTGTCCGACACATTTTAATGGCTTTGAAATGGGAGTCCGGAAATGAACAGGATATTATAAAGCGCGTTTTTGCGCATCCTCTTATAATACAGAAGGAATGCTGCAAGCGGGCGTTTATAAGGGGAGCGTTTTTGGCGGCGGGCTCAATAAGTGACCCCAATAAATTTTATCACTATGAGATTGTCTGTGATGAGAGCGATGACGCCGCGCAGCTTCAGTCGATGCTGATTTTTTTTAATCTGGACGCCAAAGTGATAGCCAGAAAGAAAAATTTTGTTGTGTATATAAAAGAGGGAAACCATATAACTGACTGCCTGAATGTTATGGGTGCGTTTGTTTCTCAAATGAATCTGTACAATGTAATGATTTTAAAGGGAATGAGAAATGACGTAAACCGCAAGGTAAACTGTGAGACGGCAAATCTGAATAAGACAATAGAGGCGGCTGTCAAGCAGATACGTGATATTGAGTATATAAGAGATACGGTGGGGCTTGATTACCTGAAGCCTTCGCTGCGCGAGGTAGCGGCTCTTCGTCTTGAGAATACCGATATGAATCTTAAAGATATAGGCGCGCTGCTGTCTCCTCCGGTCGGAAAATCGGGCGTAAATCACAGGCTCAGAAAGATAAGCGAGATTGCACAGGCGCTTAGAGGTTAGAAAGCTGCGCCTGTACAATATTCAAAAATTCTGAAACCGTGTGTATTTCGGACGCTTTCAGCGGTCTCTGTATTTTTTTCGCTGCTGGTGTGATGCGGCGCGCAGCATTATTTTTCGTGGAGCGAATTTCGCGCACATAACCGCTGTCTTCATTGTAAAAGTAGGAACAATGATAAGCTTGTTTTTAAACATTTTTTCCAGTGCGTATTTTGCGCAGAAATCGGCGCTGATGCCTTTTAACGCAAAGCGGACGTTTGCGGTATTGTTAAAATTTGTATTTACGGGACCGGGACATAACGCGCTTATGTGGACATTGCTGCCGGCTTCCTTTAATTCCTCAAATATTGAGTTAGTTAGGCTGGTGATATATGCCTTTGTCGCGTAGTAGGCTGCCATATGAGGACCGCCAGGAAACAGACCGGCGCTTGAGGAGACATTTAAAATATAGCCATCATCTCGCGCTATAAAATCGCCAAGAAGTTCTTTTGTGAGAATGTGCACTGCCTTTATGTTTACGTCAATCATATCCAGGTCCTTAGACAGACTCGTCTCGTGAAAATGTCCGATGTCACCGAAGCCGGCGCTGTTGACTAAAATTTTAAGTCGGTATTTTTTCAGTGTATCTGCCAGAGTGCGGCAGGAATCTTCGTCGGTCAAGTCGCAGGGTATAATTCTGCACTTTGTTTCAAGCCTTGAGGCAAGGTTATTCAGGGCTTTTGTATTTCTTGCCACAAGAATTAAGTTGTATCCCATACGGGAGAGTCTTATTGCAAGCGCTTTTCCTATGCCTGAACTTGCGCCTGTAATACATGCTGTTGCCATAGTAATCCTCCAATCTGAAGCGTTTTATTGCGGGGGGGAATGCCGCAGTGCGAGCCATAGGCATTCTGTGCACATTATACCATAAATGAGGTGTTTAGATATGGTTATTAATAATAAAACTACATTTAAAAAAGAAACAATAAGAAATATTATGCGAGCCGACGGCTTTGACAATAAAAGCTATAAGACAAAAAAAGCAGTTTTAAATATGTCGGGGCTTGTAAGCGGTATGGTGTGCGTGAGTATTTTGTCAAGGTCGCTTTACAGCGGCGAGGGAGCCTATAAATTCTGGGCGGCAATATTCGGGATTATATGCGCCTTTTGTCTGTTTGCCGGAATGTATGGTATTGATAAAAAAAATTATATAAAATTTGCGCAGAATTATTCATGTATGATAGGGAATACTTATCTGTATGAGATAGATTCTGATGAGATTCTTGTGCGGTGTGAAAGCGGCTCTTCGGACAATGAAAACGATGCGGGAAAGCCGAGGCGAATTTTATGGCAGCAGGTTGAGAAGTGGTGCGAGGATTTGGACAGCATATATCTTTTTTTGAGAGATGATGACGGGACTTTTGATTGTGCAAAGTGCGAGGCGCTTGACAAAAAGGGGTTTACCGGGTGTGAGGCAAATGATTTAAAAGAACTTTGCGGTGCCGTTATGGCGGCAAGGGAGTATGAAAATAAGAGACAGGAGAAATAAAAATGATAAGACCATTGGATTTAGAGGAAATAAAGAAATTGTATAATGAAAGAATAGTTAATGATTTTCCGAAAAGCGAGGTAAAGCCGCTAAAAAAGATTATCGCGGGCTGGGAAAATGAGGTTTATTCCGCATATGGCTTTTATGATGAGGACGGAAAGGAGCTTAAAGGTTATTCGTTCTTTATAAGATGCAGCAGTGACAATACTGTTCTTCTGGACTATTTCGCGATTATGCCGCAGCTAAGAAGCAAGGGCGTGGGGACAGCATTTTTGACTGAAATTAAAGAGCTGGCGCGCAAAAAGGAAAAAGTGTTAATTCTGGAGGTGGAAAATCCAAAGTATGAGGAGGACGGTCCGAACAGGGATTACATGGTTAAGAGGATAACATTTTATAAAAAGAACGGGATAAACGTAAGCGGCGTGGAATGCAGATTTTATGAAAATGAGTATATTATTTTATATGCAGGCGAGCCTATGGAGGACGATGAGGTAAGGAAAAGAACTGAAAAGGTTTATGTCGATTTCTTCGGAGAAAAAATAAAAGAAAAATGTGAATTTCACTGATGTGCGCTGAAAAAGAAAAAATGTCATGAACAGAAAATACAGACCGGGAATTTTAAAATAAGTTTCCCGGTCTGTATGCATTATAAAATAGCAAAAGTTTGACAAAGTATTTTAAATATAGCATAATATCGTAAGCAAGTCGGCGATTTGGAGGTCTGTCATGAAAAATGAAGGTATAGAGCGCGGTAAGAAAGAATTTAAAAATTCTTCAGAGAGGGCGGTCGAGAATTTTAAGCAGGGATATAACTGTTCGCAGTCTGTATTTCTGGCATTCGCGGACAGATACGGCATAGATGATGAGACGGCTCTTAAAATTTCTGCCTCCTTCGGAGG
>CASFUI010000210.1 GCA_949297565.1 uncultured Eubacteriales bacterium | reverse complement strand
CCGGGAAAGGATTTTGTGATTGAGATTGACGCTGCTGCCAGCGAGTGGAAGGGTGATGCTCGCGGCGAGTATTTTCTTCCTAAGGCAAAGACTGCTTTTACGTCAGAGGAGCTGATTGTTCACTGGGAACAGCTGATATCACGCTACCCGATCGTTTCAATTGAGGACGCGCTTGACGAGGAGGACTGGGAAGGCTGGAAGATGCTCACGGAGCGTCTTAAAAATAAATGTCAGCTGGTAGGAGATGATTTGTTTGTAACTAATACTCACAGGCTTTCAAAGGGAATTTCGCAGGGATGCGGAAATTCTATTTTAATTAAGCTTAACCAGATAGGCTCGCTTTCGGAGACTATAGAGGCGGTTAAAATGGCTCACAAGGCAGGCTACACGGCTATAGTTTCTCACCGTTCGGGAGAGACGGAGGATACTACTATAGCCGATTTGGCAGTTGCGTTGAATGCAGGACAGATTAAGACAGGAGCTCCGAGCCGAAGCGAGCGTGTCGCAAAATATAACCAGCTTTTGCGTATTGAGGAGGAACTGGGAGAAAATGCGGTATATCCGGGAATGAATACTTTTAATATACGGAAGTGACAGAGTTTTTCAAATACCGCGTATAATAATATAGTTATTTCGGCTTATTGCTGAGTGAAGAAAAGAGGCAGGTTTTGAGCGGTAAAAATACAATGGATTATAAACTCCTTATTGATACGGCGGCGCTGGCAGGCACAATTATGCTTGAAAACGGCGCCGAGATTTACCGTGTTGAGGAGACGATTAATTATATTTTAAAGGTTTCAGGGTTAAAGACGACAGAGGCTTTTGTAGTTTCAACAGGTCTTATGATTTCGCTTGATAACCCTGATATTGACGCGCTCACTGTTGTCCGCAGAGTCAACGGCAGCGCTATAAACTTAAATGTCGTGGCAAAGGTCAACGATATATCGAGGCGTTTTTATAAAGGCCAGATTTCTTTGGAGGAAGCCTTTTATCAGATAAAGCATATTGACAGGCAGCTGTATCCGTGGTGGCTCAAGGATATTTGTACTGTTCTTGTGGTTATATTTTTTACGGGAATGTTTGGCGGCGGCTGGCAGGACATGGTCTTTACAGGAATAGTGGGACTGTGTCTTGCCGGCTGGTTTCATATTGTAAAGAGAATAGGTCTCAATTCACTGATAAGAGATTTGCTGTCATCAGTGCTGATTTCAGTTATTGCTGCATTTCTTGTGCGTTTCAACCCGCAGCTTCATCTTAATCTTATTATTACCGGCTCAATAATGCTGCTTGTTCCAGGGGCGATTATCACAAATGCCATACGCGATACGCTTCACGGCGACTATGCGGCGGGAAATGCCAAGATACTGGAGGCGTTTGTAAAGGCCGCAATGATTGCCCTGGGAGTGTATGTGGGACTGCTTATTACGGGAGGTATCGGCTGAATATGGTATTACAGTGTATTTTTGCGTTTTGTGCTATTATCGGATTTTCTATTATAATTGAAGCTCCAAAAAAATGTCTGTTTG
>CASFUI010000209.1 GCA_949297565.1 uncultured Eubacteriales bacterium | reverse complement strand
TATAATTATGTTTATTTATAAATTGAGCCTGAAATTCATGACAGGTTTTTTCTATATCCTCATAATTATTTTCATTAATTGCTTTCTGAATGTTGTCTGCTGCAAAAAGCATACCTGCAATTTTTTCAGCAAAAGTATAGCAGGGACTTTCGGCAAGGTCCATAAAAAGGTTTCTCAGTTTAAACAGCGCTTCTGCAAGACGTGAATCGTATTCATCATCTGAGAAGGGCTCTTCAGCTATTGGGCTTTCGTCATATGTGAAAGGCTTACGGTCAGAAATTATAATTCTGGCAGCCTCTTCGCATGCCAGACCTATTCCTCGTTCCTTAACATTGCCGTAATATTCTGTATATCTCGGAAACTGGTCGCACACAACGCCGATGTGTTCAAATCCAAGCTCCTGACATATGATGCACAGATTATTTTTATCAAGAAACGGACATCTGCCGTCTTTAAGGTTAAAACAGCCGTTGGAAAAATCAATATTTTCACGAAGGCTTTCCCCGAGCGTGCCGGGGAGTGTTCTGTAATAATCAAGTGTTTCATCGTCAATATCTATCTGCCAGCTTCCTTCACAGCAGTTATCCCGGCATTCGGAAGAGATACACTTGAAAGACTTATAATAGTGCGGCGTGCGCTGCGTCATTGTCTCAATCTCACTCATCAGGTACTCCTTTTTTAAATAATTTACACAATAACATCAGCGGTCTGAAATCGTATAACCTTAGACAGAGAGCTGAGCGGCAGCTCCACCTGATAGCCTATCTTGCCGGCGCTGAAAATAATGGTATCGTAATTTTCGGCTTCTTTTTGAATTGTGGTAGGAAAGAATTTTTTCATTCCTATCGGTGAGCAGCCGCCGTGAACATAGCCTGTCAAAGGCAGGAGTTCTTTTGATTTAAGCATATCTATGGATTTTTCTCCGACAGCCTTCGCTGCTTTTTTTAAATCAAGCTCCTCGGCGACAGGAATGACAAACACATAATTTTTGCCGGATTTGGCGACAGTCACAAGTGTTTTAAATACCTTTTCGGGCGGCTCGTTCAATGCTGCTGCGACTTCAACTCCGCTGACTGCGTCAGTGTTCACGTAGCTGTGCGGAGTATATTTGATTTTCTTCTGTTCGAGTATACGCATCACGTTAGTTTTTTCTTCCATAAATAATCTCCATTCCGATAGGCTGCTTATATTTAAACGCCTGCTAAACAGACAGCGTAGTCCATTTGCTGCAGTCCCATACGTCAGTTACCCAATCCTGATAAAATTCAGGCTCGTGGCATACCATTAAAATACTGCCCTTATATTCCTTTAAAGCACGTTTTAACTCGTCCTTCGCGTCGGTATCAAGGTGATTTGTCGGCTCATCTAGAACAAGTACATTGCTCTCGCGGTTTATCAGCTTGCACAGTCTGACCTTTGCCTGTTCGCCGCCGCTCAATACCCTTACCTGGCTTTCTATATGTTTTGTTGTGAGCCCGCATTTTGCCAGAGCCGAGCGGACCTCATACTGTGTGTATGACGGAAATTCCTGCCATATTTCTTCAAGACATGTAGTAGAAATATCCGGTGGCGTTTCCTGTTCAAAATATCCCGTTT
>CASFUI010000208.1 GCA_949297565.1 uncultured Eubacteriales bacterium | reverse complement strand
TAAACCGCGGTGAGATGATGTCTATTGACGATGTTAATGATATTTTACAGCTCAATGTAATTGGTGCCGTTCCTGATGACGAAAATATTGTAGTGGCGACCAATAAAGGTCAGCCATTAGTTGGTGACGACAGTCTTGCAGGACAGGCTTATATGAATATTTGCCGCAGAATTATAGGTGAGGACGTTCCTTTTCTTGATTTAAACGGAAAGGGAGGCTTTTTTAAGAAACTTTCTTCATTATTTAAAGGCAAGTAATATTAGGTGCGTCAGATTAAAAATATTGCGGGTTTGCTGCCGCAGTGCGCATAAAAAATATGCGCAGGATGGGAGATATGTATGAGCTTATTAGATTTATTTAAGAAAAAAGGCTCCAGTGATGTTGCAAAAGACAGACTTAAGCTTTTATTGGTTTCTGACCGTGCGAATTGTTCGCCGGAGGTTATGGAAATGATTAAAAATGATATTATAAAAGTTATTTCAAAATATATGGTAATTGACGCAGAGGGGCTTGATATTCAGATTACTTCGACAGAATCGGATACCAACAACGGTTCTGTGCCTGCGCTCTTTGCAAATATTCCTATCAAGGATATGAGAAATAGTGATAAATAACAGTGTGAATGAGGATTTGTATGTTAAAAAAGTATCAGTTGCGTTCATATAATTTCAGACTTGTTATTTTGCTGATTGCCACTTCCATATTTGGTATAGTGGTGATTAACAGTGCAAATTCCGAATATACGTTAAGGCAGTGTCTTGGTCTTGCGGTTTCGCTTGTAGTTTTGGCGGTTGTTTCTTTTATAGACTACAACTGGATTTTAAAATATTACTGGCTGCTATATCTGATTAATCTTGCATTTTTGCTTGCCGTTAAGTTTTTCGGACATGAAAGTCACGGAGCAAAGCGCTGGATTAAGATTCCGGTAATAGGGCAGTTTCAGCCGTCTGAGCTCACAAAGATACTGCTGATTTTATTTACTGTTAAGCTGCTGTGTCTGTATAAGGATAAAATCAACAACTGGAAGTTTTTGACAATACTGGCGATTCTTCTGGCTGTTCCTCTTGCGCTGATACTGACACAGCCAAATCTTTCAACAACAGTATTGATATTTCTTATACTGTTTACTGTTATATTTTGCGCAGGGTTAAGCTATAAAATAATCGGCATAGCACTGCTTATTATTGTTCCCATTGCAAGCGGAATAATTATCTATATAAGCAATCCAGACAACCCGATTTTTTTTATAAAGGATTATCAGCGCAACAGAATTATGGCTTTTATTAATCCTGATGAATATGATGACCAGAATTATCAGCAGGAGTATGCAGAGAGGGCGATAGGTTCAGGTCAGCTTACAGGAAAGGGACTTGACAATGACGACCCGTCATCTCTTAAAAACGCAAACTATATAGCCGAAGCTCAGAATGATTTTATATTCGCCGTCATAGGTGAGGAGCTTGGTTTTGTAGGAAGCTGCGCCGTAATTCTTCTATTGTCATGGATAGTTTTAGAGTGTATAATTGTAGCTGTAAGGGCCAAAGATTTTGCCGGACGTCTCATTTGCTGCGGCGTGGCGGCACAAATAGGGTTTCAGACATTCATTAATGTGGGGGTAGTTACGCGTCTTCTCCCGAATACAGGATTGCCTCTGCCGTTTTTCAGTTACGGTCTGACTTCGCTGGTTTCCCTGTATATTTCAATGGGAGTTGTACTGAACATCAGCCTTCAGCGCAAAGTTGACAGAGATGATGATATTTTTGCCGAGGATTTCAGAGGCTGAAATTTGCTTTTACTTTTGACACAAGAGACAATATCAGTACGCAGAAAGAGAAAGGTGTGAGAGTAGGATGAATATTGGATTGATTGCGCATGATTCCAAGAAAAAATTAATGCAGAATTTCTGTATTGCTTACAGAGGTATACTTAACAAAAATCAGCTTTTTGCAACGGGAACAACAGGACAGCTTATAGAAAATGTTACCAATCTTTCTATTCATAAATTTTTGGCAGGGCGTCTCGGAGGAGACCTGCAGATATGTGCAATGATTGAAAATAATCAGCTTGACCTTGTGATTTTTCTGCGCGAAGCAATTAATCCTCAGGCGCATGAGCCAAGTTCAAAAAAGGTTTGCGAGTTGTGTGATATGTATAATATTCCGCTTGCAACCAATCTCGCCACAGCGGAATTGCTTATAAAGTCTCTTGAGCGTGGAGATATGGAGTGGAGAGAAATATATCAGTAGATGTGACGTTTTTGAAACGCCGCAGTGACTGCTGCAAAGGTCATATTCCGTGCGGCAAGCCGGAGGAATATTTGATAAATGATAAACGCCGGCTCAAGCTTATACAGCTTACGCCGGCGTTTATTTTCCGCGGGCAGCAAGCCAAGCATTCGCACTTGTGCGTGAATTTGGTGCCTGCCGCGGGAGGCATTTTTTAAACAGAAGACTAATTATTGCTTAAATCTCGTATTCTTCCGTATACGCTTATCTGATAGAGGCCGCACAGACCTACGACAGCATATATTACACGGGTTATCCATGTAGCCTGTCCAAACAGGACAGATACGAGATTGAAGTTAAAAAATCCGATAAGTCCCCAGTTTATTGCTCCGATAATAATGATAGTTAAAGTAGTATAATCAATCCATTTTGAATTCATATAGAACCTCCTTGATTTAATATCTACTTTTATTATTGTTCCATTTATATGAATGAATATGTCTGAAAAAAAATGGCATAATTTTGTTTTAAATTTCAAAAGAGCAGTGTTGCAGTATTGAGTATAAAAAAGTAAAAGAATTCCCGGAAACAAAATTTTATTATAAGGTTAAATATGGAAAATCGACGCAGAACAAATAACAGAAAAGTAATTAAATATCGGCGCAAGCCTAAAGCCGCAGCTTTTATTTTTGCTGTTGTATTAATATATGTTGTCTGCTTTGTTGCACTTTATGTCACAAAGTCAAAAGTACGAACATATGAGGTTGATATAGGAGCTCTTACATCAAACGCAACATTCACAGGTATTGCTTTGAGAAGTGAAGAAGTTGTAAATTCGTCATATTCCGGCAATATAAATTATTATCAAAAAGAGGGAGCCAGAGTGAAGGTGGATGATACAATATGTACTGTGGATGAGACGGGACGTGTATCTGAAATTTTATCACAGTACACTAAATCCGATGAAAATTCGCTCTCAAAGCAAAATCTGGCTTCTATCAAATCAATGCTGAATAATTTCAGAACTAATTATGACGGAAATAATTTCAGTGATATATATGATTTAAAAACAGATTTAAATTCTGCAGTGCTCCAGGCTATGAATGAAAATATTATTGCCAATCTCGATAATATTGTGGCAAGCACAGGAAGCGAAAATCTGTTTCAGACAATCAAAAGTGCTCAGACGGGAACAGTAGTCTATTATACCGACGGCTATGAGTCATTGACAACTGATAATTTAAATAACGATTTATTCGATAAAAATAATTACAAAAAAAATAATTTAAAATCGGAAGAGCTTGTCGTCTCAGGAAGTCCTGCCTATAAGATAATAACGGATGAAGAGTGGAATATTGTTATTATGCTCAGCCAAAAGGACATTCTTACATATGATTTAGAAAATAAAAAAAATGTTACAATTAAAATAAAAAAAGATAATATTGAGGTCGCGGGCTCATTTTCAATAATTAATAAGGACGGCAATTATTACGGGGTTATCGGATTAAATAAATATATGGTAAGATACGCGACAGAGCGTTTTCTCGATATTGAGATGACGGCTACAAACAACACAGGCCTTAAAATTCCGTCTTCAGCTGTAACAGAAGAAGAATTT
>CASFUI010000207.1 GCA_949297565.1 uncultured Eubacteriales bacterium | reverse complement strand
TGGCGGCTTATTGCGCGTCTCAGCTCAAATACGCCCTCGGAGGGCGACGGGTGCAGCAAAGCTTCCCGTTTGTCTGCCATTATATCTTTCATAAGCTTTGCCCAGGTATAAAATGGAAAATTTTCTGCATTTGTTCTGTTCGATGTTAGGTCAGCAAAATAATCAGGCCTGCAAATTTCAGACACCTGCGGAGGATTGCCTGTATCAGTACGTCTTGCGTGCGAGTCGGGTATCGAAACGGAAATCTGTGCAATATCCGAAACATAATAGCCTTTCTTTGGTATGGAATAAATATAACCCTCGGCAATAAGCTGTTCGTAGGCGTTTTCGACCGTTATGGTGCTGATGCCGAGATTTTTGGCGAAACTGCGCTTGGACGGCAGCTTATAATCGGGTGTGAGCGTGTGTGACAGAATATCATTTTTAATACATTTATACAGATATTCATAGAGGCTGTCTGAGCCTGTATTTTCAAAGGAATAGGTAAGCATGGTGTATCCTTTCAATGTTATTTAACCAAATATAAAATTCTTGTTTCGGTGTCTTTACCCAAATTAAAATACAACATTTATATTATTATGTCAAAAAATATAAAAAATATATTGACAATGTTGTTTAAAGGCTATATTATATGTTTATAAAGTTTATATCTTATAAGAACTTCTTATACATTTTTTGTATTCTTTGCGCAGATTTATAATCCGTTAATAAAGGATATGGTCTCGCGTTTCATGGGTAATCACATTGACAGTCTTTATGTGTGACTGTATCAGTATTTTCCGATTTATTTCATCAGAGTATTTATATTTTTTGCAGACATAAGGCACCACAGTAATTATCGGCAAAAATTATATTTTTCGCTGCGGAATTTTGTAAATATCCGTTTTAGGACGGTTTATTTAATATAATTTAATAAAGGAGAAAAATGTAATTATGAACTACAAATCATTTTTGGACAGTGTAAAGAAGGAGGTTGAGCTTCAGTCTGACAAAAACGTCAATGTGATGCTTAATCATATTATCAAGAACAACGGCAGAGAGCTTGACGGTATTGCGGTTATGGAAAAGGATTCGCATGTTGCTCCGACAATATATCTCAACGGATATTTTGAACAGTATAAGAAAGGACGCAGTATTAAGAGCGTTGCCGGTGAGGTTTTGAGGCTTCACAGACAGAACAGAGACAGCATCAGGCTTTCTTCTGAATATTTTGACAACTATGAGGCTTTAAAAAATGTTATAGTATATAAGCTGATTAATTACGAAAAAAATAAAAAACTTCTTTCTGATGTTCCGCATAAAAGGATACTTGACCTGGCGGTTGTGTTTTATTGTCTTATAGACCAAAAGAAAGGTGTGAGCGCAACTGCGCTAATTCACAACGAACATCTGAAAAAATGGGGGATTACAGAGGACACGCTTTATGACGATGCATTAAAAAATACTCCAGTGCTTTTAAAGAGCAGTATTACTCCGATGAGCTCGCTTCTTCACGAAATTGCGAAAGAGTGTAAAGATGAGAGAGCGGCAAAGGTAGTAGATGAGATAGAGAGTGATGAGGGCATAAGTGAGGAAGCGCTGTATGTGCTGACTAACTCGTCAAGGGTGAACGGAGCCGCATGTATGCTGTATGATAATCTTCTTGGCAGTTTTGCCGAAGTTGTACATGCGGATTTATATATTCTTCCTTCGTCGATACATGAGGTTATTCTGCTGCCTAAGATAAATACTTTTAATAAATCTGATTTGCTCAATATGGTCAGGGAGGTTAATGAACAGGGAGTGGCGGAAGATGAAGTACTGTCGGACAATGTGTATGAATATAACAGAAAGGACGGGGTTATCACGCTTTAGACCTGATAAAAAATTCAGCGGAGCACAACAGCTTGAAGAAAACTGTTGTGCTTCCGCTTGACGGCGGCTTAAAGCCGCGCAGGTTTAAATGTCTAAGAAATCAGTCTAAGATGCGTCCGTCAGTTGAAATTGTCACAACCTGCCACGGAATAAATTTACCGCTGTTTTTAAGAGCAGTTACCGCGGCGTGTTCAAGTCCTCCGCAGCAAGGAACCTCCATTCTCAGTACTGTGACGCTCTTTATATTGTTGTTAGATATTATTTCCGTAAGTTTACCGCTGTAATCAACATCATCAAGTTTAGGACAGCCGATAATAGTAATTTTATCCCTCATAAATTCATTGTGAAAATTGGCATAAGCGTATGCAGTGCAGTCTGCGGCAATTAAAAGTTTGGCTCCCTCAAAGTAAGGCGCGTTTACAGGGACAAGCTTTATCTGGCACGGCCATTGTGCAAGCTGTGACTGTGGTTTTACCTGATAAGAAGCAGTGTTTTGTTCAGAGAAAGTTCTGTTAAATGACTTTATTTGATGTCCCGGGCAGCCTGAATGAATAGGTTTGTTTTCGTTATGCATTTTTTTGATTTTATTTTCTAATACCGCCTGTTCATTGTATTCTGCGGCCTCTCTCTCAATAAATGTGATTGCACCGGTAGGACATGCCGGGAGACAGTCACCCAGACCGTCACAATAGTCGTCCCGCAGAAGCTTGGCTTTTCCGTTGACCATTCCGATTGCGCCTTCGTGACATGCCGAGGCACATGCGCCGCAGCCGTTGCATTTATCTTCATTAATATTAATAATTCTTCTAATCATAATATCCTCCATTTGTGCTTGTTTTTGTGATTTTAGTATAATATAATCAATTAAAAAAACAGTTGTTATAACAACGAAAATGAGAATTATTATTATGGAAGAATATGTTAATTTTAAAATTGAAAATAGCTTTAAAAGTCCGATTTTTAACGGAATTGAAAGCAAAGAACTCAAAAAACTTGAGGAGAGCCTGTGTATAAGAAAAAAGAATTTTGAAAAAAATCAGATTATTTTCAGCGCGGGAGATTTGGTTGATGAAATAGGAATTGTGCTTAAGGGAAGCGTAAATATTGAGAATGTGGATTTATGGGGAAATAAAAGCATTTTGAGCAATGTGGCAAAAGGTCAGGTGTTTGCGGAGTCATATGCGCTCAGCCGCGAGCCTATGCTTGTGGATGCAGTTGCGGCTGAGACGTCCGAGATAATGTTTCTTAATATGACCCGTGTGGTGAAAGAGAGTACAGATGTGGGGAGTGCTGAGCAATCAGTAGAGGCAGATTGCAGTACGAGGATTATAAGGAATCTTCTGAATATAGCCGTCCACAAAAATATTACGCTCTCAAACAGAATTTTCTGTACAACTCCGAAGACTGTTCGAGCGAGGCTGCTCATGTATCTGTCAGGGCAGTCATTAAAAAATAAAAGCATGGATTTTACAATTCCATTTAACAGGCAGCAGATGGCTGATTATCTGAACCTTGACAGGAGCGCGCTTTCAAAGGAACTGTGCAAAATGCGCGACGAGGGTCTGATTGAATTCAGGAAAAATCATTTTATACTGAAAAACCACCCGCTGTAAACGGGTGGCATAGGGATGTGCATGACGGGGGTCGAACCCACGACCTTTCGCTCCGGAGGCGAACGCTCTGTCCACTGAGCTACATGCACATTCTAGATTATTTTACATCATTAAATTATAAAACGCAACATAAAATTAACGGATTTGTTAATGGCGCGGGCGGAACAGTTACATTCATTAAGCTGCATACGATTGAAAAAACAGGCAGTTTTTGATAAAATTTTTTTAAATGTAAACGGTAATTTGACGGAGCGTATTTTGTTATGGAACAGGGAATTAGAATTAATAAATATCTGAGCGGAGCGGGATATTGTTCAAGAAGAGAGGCAGACAGGCTTGTCGGTGAAGGAAGAGTGCGTATAGGAGATATGACAGCTGATGTCGGCAGCAGAGTTATGCCAGGGGAGGATGTCTATGTTGACGAAAAGAAAATAGTTCCGGAGGAGGAAACTGTTCTGCTGGCGGTCAATAAGCCGAGGGGAATAGTCTGCACTGCGACGGATAAACAGGGAAGCAATAATATAGTTGACTTTATTGGATATAATAAAAGAATATATCCGGTCGGGCGTCTTGACAAGGATTCAGAGGGGCTTCTTTTTATGACAAATGACGGTGAGATGATGAATAAAATACTTAAAGGAAAGAACGGTCATGAGAAGGAATATATTGTCGAGGTAAACAGGGAACTGGACAGTGATTTTGAAAAGAAGATGTCTGCTCCCGTATATTTAAAGGAACTTGACAAGACTACAAGACCTTGCACGGTGGTGCGCACAGGAAAAAGAACTTTCAGGATTATTCTCAAGCAGGGACTTAACAGGCAGATCAGAAGAATGTGCGAGAACTTCGGATATAAAGTGGTAAGTCTTAAGCGTGTAAGAATTATGAATGTGCAGCTCGGCGATTTGCCTGTTGGGGCGGTAAGGGAGATTAAGGGCGCAGAATATGAAAAGCTTATGAGTATGATTAAATAATGGAGGCTTATTGGTAAGATGAACAGTTTAGACAGAATGAAGGAGCTTGTGGAGGTTTTGAACAGGGCGGGAAAAACCTATTATTCAGAGGGTACTGAGATTATGAGCAATTTTGAATATGACCGTCTTTATGATGAGCTCTTAAGGCTTGAGAAGGAGACAGGCTGTGTTATGTCTGACAGTCCTACAGTCAATGTCGGATATGAAGTACTCAGTGAGCTTCCCAAAGAGCGGCATGAAAGTCCGATGCTGAGTCTTGACAAAACGAAGGAGCCGGAAGCTCTTGTGAGCTGGCTTGGCAGTCAAAAGGGGCTGCTTTCATGGAAGCTGGATGGTCTTACGATAGTGCTGACATATGACGGCGGAAAGCTTGTGAAGGCGGTTACGAGAGGCAACGGGGAAGTAGGAGAGATAATTACGCAGAACGCAAAGGTTTTTAAAAATCTTCCTGTCTCAATACCGTATACAGAAAAACTTGTCATAAGAGGCGAAGCGATAATCACATATTCGGATTTCGAGAAGATAAACGAGAAAATTCCTGAGATAGATGCGAAGTACAAAAATCCAAGAAATCTGTGCAGCGGCTCAGTTCGGCAGTTGAATAATAAAATAACAGCTGAGAGAAATGTAAGGTTTTTTGCGTTTTCTCTTGTATCCGCCGAAAATGTTGATTTTGAAAATTCAAGAAAAAAACAGTTTGAGTGGCTTGCGGGTCAGGGATTTAGTGTTGTGGAGTACAGAGAGGTTGACGCGCAAAATCTTATTGACACGATTGATTGGTTTGAGAAAAGAATAGCGAAAAATGATTTTCCGTCGGACGGCCTTGTAATTGTATATGATGATATTGCATACGGTGAATCTCTTGGAAGAACAGCAAAATTTCCGAGAAATTCAATGGCTTTTAAATGGACTGACGAGACAGCGGAGACAACACTTAGAAAAATTGAGTGGAGCGCTTCAAGGACAGGGCTTATTAATCCTATCGCAGTGTTTGATACGGTGGAGCTTGAGGGAACGTTAGTGTCAAGGGCGAGCGTTCACAATATCAGCATTATGGAGGGGCTTAAGCTGGGGAAGGCGACAGGATAACAGTGTTTAAGGCTAACATGATAATTCCGCAGATTGCCGACAATCTGACGGGAAGCGGGAATGTCCGCATACCTGAGGTCTGTCCGGTTTGCGGCGGTAGTACGCAGCTAAGAGAAGTAAATGATGTTAAATCTCTCTATTGTACAAACCCTGAATGTCAGGCAAAGCATGTAAAAAGATTTGCTCATTTTGTATCGCGTGACGCTATGAATATAGAAGGATTATCGGAGGCTACGCTTGAAAAATTTATTCAGAAGGGGCTGCTGAAGGATTTTACGGATTTATACCATTTGGATAAATATAAAGACATTATTTCGGGAATGGAAGGCTTCGGAGAAAAGTCGTGTGACAATCTTCTCAGAGCAGTGGAGACGTCAAGAAAGACAACTATGCCTAAATTAATTTACAGTCTTGGAATTTCTGGGATAGGACTTTCAAATGCCAAAATGATTGTCAAGGCGATAGGAGAAAATCCCGATATGCTTGCAGGCGCGGACAGAGCGTCTCTTGAAGCTGTATACGGAGTTGGGGAAGTGCTGGCAGACGCCTTTGTCTCATATTTTGAGAATGAAAAAAATAAAAATCTGTTTTACAGGCTTATAGATGAGCTTGATATTGAAACTGAAACGGAAACAGCGAAAG
>CASFUI010000206.1 GCA_949297565.1 uncultured Eubacteriales bacterium | reverse complement strand
GTAAATCTCGTCCTCCGGATTGAGGAAGTGCACATCACATGTGGCTACCACCGGCTTTGAAAACTTTTCTCCCAGCGCTATTATGCGTCGGTTTAAATCACGCAGATCCTCCTCGTCCTTTACATAACAGTCCTCTTTTTCAATCATGAATCTGTTGTTTCCTATCGGCTGTACTTCAAGATAATCATAAAACGATACAATTCTTGCAATCTCAGCCTCAGAACGACCATTTACCATAGCCCTGAAAAGCTCTCCTGCCTCACACGCGCTTCCGACAATAAGCCCTTCTCTGTATTTATTCACAAGGCTTTTCGGTATTTTCGGAAACCTGCTGAAATACTGAAGATGTGATGCCGATATAAGTCTGTAGAGATTTATCCTGCCCTGCTCTGAGGACGCCAGTATGATACAGTGATACTGATGAAGCTTCTTTACAGCATCTTCATCTAGAGCCCCTACCTCATTCAGCCTGTCCAGGTCAAAAATATCACGCTCGGCAAGCATGCTGACCATTTTAAGGTAAATGTGTGCCGTGGCCTCGGCGTCATCCACAGCCCGGTGATGATTTTCAAGCGACACGCCAAGATGCTTGCACAGCGTATCAAGCTTATAATTGTGAAGATTAGGAATTACAAACTGCGCCATAAGCACAGTGTCCATAATCGTCGGATTATATTTAACACCAATTCTCTCCGCGTTATTTATAATAAAACTTGTATCAAATCCGGCGTTGTGAGCTACCATAACTGCATCACCGCAGAAATCAAGGAACTCCGGCAATACCTTTTCAATCGTATCAGCGTCCATAACCATGGCGTCACTAATGCCTGTAAGATTTTCTATTCTGAAAGGTATCGGTATCTGAGGATTTACAAACCTGCTGAAACGGTCAATTATCTCTCCGTCCTTAATTTTTACCGCACCTATTTCAATTATTCTGTCAACCTCGGCAGAAAAACCTGTGGTCTCCAAATCAAACACCACAAATGTTTCGTCAAACCTCTGTCCGTAAGAATTAGTTACTATCTGCCTCGTATCGTCAACGAGATAGGCCTCAACACCATAGATTATCTTAAAATCAAGTTTTTTTCCCTTTTTCTTGTAATCTCCCTTTATACTCTCGATTGTATGGTATGCGTCCGTAAACGCCTGGACAACTCCGTGGTCTGTGATTGCTATTCCCTTGTGCCCCCAGCGTATGGCCTGCTTTATTATATCAGAGACAGAGGAAACTCCGTCCATATCGCTCATCTTTGTATGGCAGTGAAGCTCTACCCTCTTGTGGAGAGCCAAGTCATTTCTTACCTCACGGTTGTCCTGCGATTTTCTTATTCCCCACACATTTGAAATCGCAATCTCCTGGTCATATCTGTCAAGAGCCGCTACTCCCTTAACCTTTACAAAATTACCTTTTTTAATATATTCCTTTATCTCCGGAAGCTGCGCGTTAGCCGCAAACATTTTAACTGTGATTGTGTCGGTGAAATCAGTCAGGTCAAACATAAGTATAGTCCGCTCGTTTCTTATTTCGCGCTCGTCGACCTTTCTTATCATACCCGCAACTACAATCTCGCCCAGAGCAGAATCCACCTGCTCAATAGGAATTGGCTCCTCGTCAAAATCCCTGCCGTAGAGCACATCCTGATTTGAAGGTTTTCGCTTATAGTACTCCGCTCCGCGCAAAAATCTGTCGCCCGCAGCCGAGACCTTGCCTCCTGAAAATCCTGACGCTCTTCCTGATGGCGAAGCCCCTGACGCCGCTGCCGGACTCCCCGCCGTGCCCTTTCCGTCACCGCTTTTTTTAGAGTTCCTGCTTTTCTGCATTACCGCGCCGCCCTTTGACTCTTTAGAAAAGCTTACCTCTGCGCCGCTCTCATTTACTCCGTCGCCTGCGGCATCAGCAGCACGCATATTCTTTTCAATCTCTGCAATTCTTAGATTGAGTCTGTGCTCATTTTCAAGTTCGTAGTGACTGCTCTCCTTCTTAACATATTTATAAACCACATCTATCTCAAAACCGAAACGATTTAAAAATATTTTCTTAAAATAATCCGCAAGAGTGTCAGCATACGTCCTCGCCAGAAATCCGTCCTCCAATGTAAGCACAAGACAATGCTCCCCCTCAAACTCCCAGCTCGAATTTTTAAAGAGATTATATTCAAGAGTCCAGTATTTCTCCAGTTCAAATAAAATACTGTCATAATAAATATCCATAATTTTGACGGGTGTATACTGCTTTGAAAGATTATATCTGTCAATAATACGGACATCCATATTTTTCATTCTGAAAACCTGCTTTTTCAGCGCGTCCTCAGCTTTATATATCACCGGCTTGCTTATAAGCCTTTCACTCTTTAAATAGACACGTGCCAGAGAATTGGTCGATGTCTTTGAAACACGCATAACCTCCGTATCTTCAAGATAGACACCAATCTCCTCCGGCACCTTCACAGTTCTGAACACTTCAAAAAACTTATTCAATAAAAACACTCCCTTAAATACTTCCCGGCTTATCTCCTGTCGTTCCAGTGGTCGAGCTCATCTTTAAGCGTGTCAAGCAGCTCATCCTCCGCCACTCTACGCACAACCTCACCATGTCTTATGAGAACTCCGCATCCGTCGCCTCCTGCAATACCTAAATCGGCCTCTTTTGCCTCCCCCGGTCCGTTCACCACACAGCCCATAACCGCCAGCTTTAAGTCCAAATCATATCCTGCCGCCAGCTTTTCAACCTTACCGGCAAGACCAATCAAATCAATCTTAGTTCTTCCGCATGTAGGGCATGACACAACCTCTATACCGCCCTTTCTAAGCCCCAGTGTGCGCAGTATAAGCTTTGCAGCCTCAACCTCGCGCACGGGATTGTCGGTGAGAGATACCCTTATTGTATCACCTATGCCATGATTTAAAATCAGCCCAAGTCCGATTGACGATTTAATACTCCCCGAAAATACAGTTCCTGACTCTGTAATTCCCACATGAAGAGGATAGTCTGTTCTGTCAGCTATAAGTTCATGCGCTTTCACACACATCATAACATCTGACGACTTAATGCTTATGACAAGATTGTCATATCCCAGATCTTCTATTATCTTAACCTTGTCAAGAGCGCTCTCAACAAGTCCTTCCGCTGTTACACCGTTATATTTCTCCACAAGCTCCTTTTCAAGAGAGCCGCTGTTTACTCCGACACGTATCGGGATATTCCTGTCTCTTGCGGCATCCACAACAGCCTTAATCCTGTCAGTTCCGCCGATATTTCCCGGATTTATTCTTATTTTATCGGCTCCGTTTTCTATCGCCGCAATCGCCATTCTGTAATCAAAATGAATATCTGCCACAAGAGGAATGTGAATTTTTTTCTTAATCTCGCTAAGCGCCAGAGCCGCTTCCTTAGTCGGCACGGTACATCTCACAATATCACAGCCCGCAGCCTCAAGCTCCAAAATCTGCGCAACTGTTGCAGCGATGTCCTCCGTCTTAGTATTTGTCATCGACTGGATTGCGACAGGACTTCCTCCCCCGATTGTGCAGTTTCCTATTCTAATCTTTTTTGTATTATCCCTGTACATACTACCTCTTTTCCGAGCGACTTGTCGCGAGGGGGCGATGAGAAATCCGCGCAGGCGGTTTCTCATCTGCCATCATAGCTATTTGCTTTCGCTCAGAAACAAATAGCCGTGTAAAAAATCAGCGCTTCGGCGTGATTTTTTACATTAACCTCTTTTCCGAAGCGTTTCACGCGAGGAACGCGAAGAAAAATTTCGCGAAGCGCTTTACCTAAAACAAATTGACAATATCCTTAAACATTACATAAACCATAAGCAGCATCAAGAGCACCATTCCGACAAAGTGCACCATACCCTCACGCTCTTTCTTTACGGGCTTTCCTCTTACCACCTCTATAAACATAAACAGAAGCCTTCCTCCATCAAGCGCAGGAAGCGGAAGAAGATTCATAACTCCCAGATTGGCGCTCAGCATAACTATATACTGAAAAATATTGAGCATAACATAATATGCACCGTCTGTTTTACTCTGTTCCACAACGGTATTCACAGAATCTATAACACCCACGGGACCTGAAAGGTCATTAATTCCAAGCCTTCCCGTAAACATCATTCCCACGCTTTTTACAACAACCTCAATCCAGTAGCCTACCTCCTTAAACGCGCATACAACTGTCTGTGCAGGACTCACCTTCACCCTGTAACCGTAGCTGTCAAATCCCGTATAATATTCCTCTGTCTCGACCAGAGCTGGTGTAACCTTTAACGTCAGCTCCTGTCCGTCACGCATTACAACAATATCTGCGATTTTGCCCTCTGACGCATTGATAAGCTGAGGAACACTGACAGAAGCAGACGGCTCTGTGCCGTTTACGGAAACAATAACGTCACCGTTTTTTATTCCGGCGCTGCTTGCAGGTGAATCCTCCGAAACAGACATCACAGTATTGTCGGAAATTGTAACACCGAGCCTGTATACACTCGTCTTTCTGTACTCAGGCGTGACAACAGCCGTATACTTCTGACCGTCACGCACATAAGTAATATCCATTGTCTCATCGGCATGATAATATTTATAAAACGCATACTCCTTTGAAAAAGCAATGCCGTTGTTATTTATCTTAGTTATCTCGTCTCCCACCTGAAGACCTGCTGCGGCAGCCGGAGAATTTTCCTCAACGACATCAACCGTACACGGGTCAGTTCCTACCGAGCCTATTATTATAACTGCAAAAATAAAAGCCAGCAAAAAATTAAACAGCGGTCCGGCTGCAATTATCGCGATCCTTGACCACACAGGCTTTGCCGAAAACGCCTTGTCAGCGTCATACTCTTTTAAAAGTCCCTCTCTGCGCTCGACTTTTGCTTTTTCCCTGCTGTCGGCGTCTTCATCAAATTCACTGCCGGCTCCGTCATCATCCTTAAGCTGCTCGTCAGGCTCCGCCATTATGTCGTCACCCAGCATCATGCACGCGCCGCCAAACGGAATAAGCTTCAGGCAGTACTCCGTATCGCCTTTCTTTACACCGAAAAGCTTTGGTCCAAAGCCGATAGAAAATTCTACTACCGCAACACCGTTTGCCTTTGCCACAATAAAATGACCGAACTCGTGAATAAGAATAATCAAACCAATCATTAAAATAGCTATGATAATATTTAAAATCAAATCAACACCTGCTTTCAATCATTTCATATACGGTCTTTTCCGTAGCAAATATCTGCTCAACAGTAGGATTGTCAATAAATTCAACATTTTCCATTGCATACTCTATAATATCAGGAATATCAAGATATTTAATCTTTTCGTTAAGAAATTTGCTGACAGCAAGCTCATTCGCCGCATTCAGCGCAGCAGGAATATTTCCTCCTCTCCTCGCCGCCTCATAAGCCAGCTTGAGCCCCCGGAATGTCTCCATATCAGGCTTTTCAAATGTAATCTGTCCAAGCTCATAAAAATCCACAGGCTTTGTGTCAAGAGGCCTTCTGTGCGGATAATACAATGCATACTGTATCGGCAGACGCATATCCGGGCTTCCCATCTGCGCCATTATACTTCCGTCAACAAACTGCACCATAGAGTGAATAATACTCTGAGGCTGGACAACAACCTGCACCCTGTCAACAGGCACATTAAAAAGCCACTGCGCCTCCATAACCTCAAGCCCCTTGTTCACCATAGTTGATGAATCTATTGTAATTTTTTTACCCATAGCCCAGTTTGGATGCTTAAGAGCATCATTAAGCGTTACGTTTTCAAGCTCCTTCAGTGTCCTTCCTCTGAACGGTCCTCCTGACGCCGTAAGAAGGATTTTTTGAACTTCAGCTCTGTTTTCACCGTTTAAACACTGAAAAATCGCAGAGTGTTCACTGTCAACAGGATAGATTGAAACTCCGTTTTCCCGAGCAAGCTTCATTATAATATGACCTGCTGTCACAAGCGTTTCCTTATTGGCAAGAGCTATATCCTTGTGTGCTTTAATCGCCGCTATTGTAGGCTCAATTCCCATCATTCCTACTACCGCAGTCACCACAACG
>CASFUI010000205.1 GCA_949297565.1 uncultured Eubacteriales bacterium | reverse complement strand
CTACGCGGCGGCATCAGGAGATATAACGTCATTTCTTGACAGGTTGTTCTATGCCGGTTATCCTATGGCGGGAAAGGTCGGAGCTGCCGTAGTGAGCTGCCGCAGAGGCGGGGCAACTGCGGCGCTTGACCAGCTCAACAAGTATTTTACGATTGCGCAGATGCCGGTTGTATCAAGCAACTACTGGAATATGGTACATGGAAATACTCCGGAGGAGGTGCTTCGCGACGAGGAGGGTATTCAGACTATGCAGCTTCTTGGAGAGAATATGGCATGGCTGTTAAAGTGTATTGAGGCCGGACGCAATGCGGGGATTAATTTCCCGGAGGCACAGCCGAAGATAAAGACTAACTTTATAAGATAAGTAATTTGCTGTTGCTGCAAAATAAGTCGTGTTAATTTATAAAATATAAGAGGCAGCGCTCATAAGGGGAGGAGAGTCAGCGCTGCCTCATCGAAAATGGCGGGGTTACCGCCGAAATTATGGCGTACAGGTATGTGTCTCTGTTTCAGAGGAATTTTCTGTCTCACGGTCAATTTTGACTGTGCGTTTTTTCCATATGCCGGTCCAGTAAAGTATATACAGGATAAGGGCAGAGGTTGCGTTGCTGACGACAACCGCGTACCATACGCTCTCAACTCCCATTTTCAGTACAGATGAGCAGAACCAGAGCGTCAGGAAACGGAAAACCCATATTCTTGTAGCATCGACTGCCATTGTTATCATTGTATGACCGGAGCCCTGGAACAGCCCCTGAGTTACATTATAGAATGCATTTGTCCAGCAGCACATTGCCATGATAGACAAAAAGTCAGTGGCGAGAGGGACAACTGCCTCGTCGCTTGTAAAAAACCGCACAATCGGCTCAGCTATAAAGCGCCTTGACAGAAGCATGCCGAATACAAACAGAAATATAGCGCCTATTCTCAAAGCTATATGATATGAGCGGTCAGTTCTCTTTAAATTTCCCGCGCCGAAATTCTGACCTACGATTGTTGAAATTGCAGAGCCTATACCGTTTGCAGGCATTGTTATAATGCTGTTGATTTTATTTCCGATTCCGTAGGCTGTAGTTGCGGTTGTGCCGTAGGCATTTACGTTTTTTGTCATGAGCAGGAAACCAAGCTGCATTGTGCTTCCGCCGATAGCAGTAGGAAGACCGATTTTGAAAATTGAGGTCATTTTGCTCTTTTCAAATTTAAAGTTCTTAAAGTCAAGTCTGATAAGCTGATTTTTTCTGCGCAGCACCAGTATCGCGATTGCGGCGCTTGGAACTTTTGCTATAAGGGTGGCAAACGCTGCTCCGGCAATTCCCCAATTGAACACAAGCAAAAACAGCGGGTCAAGCACAAGGTTTATCAGTACGCCGAGAAGATTTAAAAGCATAGGTCTTACGGTATCTCCCTGTGATTGTTTTACCGAGGTATAAAGGTTAATCATGAATAAGAACGGCAAATCAAGCACTACAATTCTGAGATATGAAACACTGTAGCTGTATATGTCTGCATCGGCACCAAGCCATCTTACGATTGACGGTGTTGAAACCCAGCATATGGCAGCGCAGATTACGGCAAATACAAGCGAGCACAGGCAGATGTGGTTTGCCATTGAATTTGCCTGGCGGTCCTGTTTGGCTCCAAGGTACTGTGAAATTAATATAGAGCCGGCAGTGGTTATTCCTGCACCGAAGTTGATAAGAATATTCTGGACAGGAGAGACAAGCGTGATTGCCGCCTGTGATGAGGTTCCGATTTTTCCGAGCCAGAAGGTATCGGTCAGATTATACATTGACTGTATAAAGCTGTTTAACATAACCGGAATGGCAAGCATGAGGATAGCATGAATTAAATTTCCCTCAAGTATAAGTTTTCTTTTATCCGTACTAATTGGTTTTGACATAACAACACTCTTTTCTTTTTAAATATAACATAAAATGCTTGACAAAATTAATCAAGTTATTTATGTTATGATTAATGATAGCACAAAAAGCAGTAATTTCTACGAAAATGTAACTATAAAAATGATTAATTACAGAAAAAAAGCACAAAATACTTAACAGGGGGACTGGAAAATTATGGAATACCTATCTGATATGCCTACCGATTTTAAAATATATAAGGTAAAGAGAGACAAAAATTCGGGCAGTCAGCCCACACACGCTCACCCTTATTATGAGATTTTTTATCTGCTCAACGGTGACTGTACATTTTTTGTTGACCATAATATCTATAAGCTGAACAAGGGAGACCTGGTTATTGTACCCGCCGGGGAGCTGCACAAGAGTACATATCCTCAAATGGGCTCAAGCGAGAGGTACGTGGTCTGTTTCAAGAAAGGAAATCTTAAGTGGCTCAATGAGCTGCTTGGCGATGATTTTGTAAAGCAGTCGCTTACATCGGGAGTAATTTCTATACCTGAAAAGCGCAGGGATTATGTTGAGTCTCTTATGAATAAGATGAATTTTGAAAATGACGGACAGGATATTTTATCTCCCGCTTTTATAAGAACAGGGCTTGTCGAGCTGATACTGTTTATCATACGCTGTCAGAGATACGAGCATAATGTTATAAAAGAGATTGATGTAGATAATCAGCTTATGCAGGAAATCGCCACATACATTTATGAAAATTATGATAAAAAGCTGAGTCTTGACGATATGTCAAACAGGTTTCATATAAGCAGGTCGTACCTGTCTAAAAAATTTAAGGCTGTTACGGGCTTCGGATTTAAGGAGTATATTGTAAATGTGAGAATAAAGAACGCCTGCAGGCTGCTTCTTGAGACAAACAAATCCATAACGGATATAGCGTTTGAGTGCGGATTTAACGACAGCAATTATTTCGGAGACGCATTCAGGCATGTTAAGGGGATTTCACCTAATAAATACAGAAAAAATAAAGAAACTATGTAGTGCTTGCAAAAAAACAATACATTTTATATAATTGTTGTATACAAGAAACAACGGAGAAATTTAAATGGATAGCATAAGGCTGAAGGCGCGGGCAAAAATTAATCTTGGATTGGATGTTTTGGGTAAGAGGGCAGACGGCTACCACGAGGTCAGAATGATTATGCAGACGATAGGCATTTATGACCGGCTTATTATCAGGAAAATCCCGGAAAATGATATTCGTATTACATCCAGTTTATTTTTTTTGCCGGTAAATGAGAATAATTTGATTTATAAGGCTGCAAAATTAATAAAAGACGAATATGGCATCAAAGAGGGCATAGAGGTTGACCTCAATAAATTTATTCCCGTTGCCGCGGGAATGGCTGGGGGAAGTACCGATGCGGCTTCGACATTATTCGGAATGAACAAGCTTTTTAATCTCAAGCTTTCGCAGACAAGGCTTATGGAGCTTGGCGTGAGAATAGGAGCGGATGTTCCGTATTGCGTTATGCGCGGAACAGCCCTTGCGGAGGGAATAGGAGAGAAGCTTACAAGGCTGGCCCCGATGCCCCACAGCTGGATTGTCGTGGCAAAACCGCCGATTAATGTCTCAACCAGACTGGTTTATGAAAATCTGGATATGGGCGGCGTGAAAGAGCATCCTGATATTGACGGAATAATAGAGGCCATAACAAGGCAGGATGTATACGGTGTGGCGTCAAAAATGGGCAATGTGCTTGAGAGCGTCACTATACCGCTGTATCCGGTTATTGACAGCATTAAGAGCCGGATGCTTCAAAACGGCGCCATAGGAGCCATGATGAGCGGCAGCGGACCAACGGTATTCGGTATATTTCCTGATGAGCAGACTGCTCTTGGCTGCCAGGCTGTTTTAAAGCAGCAGGGTGAGGCAAAGCAGGTATATATTACGGAGACGTTTAACTAGAATGTACTGGCATTTGAGAAACGCCACACAGCAGATATTCAGATATTTTAGAGAACGGAGGACATAAGAGTTATGAAGGGTGAATTAAAAATGGACGTAAACGATTATCTCCCGCTGAGAGATGTCGTATTTAACACACTCAGACAGGCTATTCTCCGCGGAGAGATGGAGCCGGGTGAGCGCTTAATGGAGATACAGCTTGCGGAGAAGCTGGGCGTCAGCAGGACGCCTATTCGCGAGGCAATCAGAAAGCTTGAGCTTGAAGGGCTTGTAATTATGATTCCAAGAAAGGGAGCGGAGGTTGCTCATATAACCGAGAAGGATATGCGCGATGTCCTGGAGGTGCGTTGTACGCTTGAAGAGCTTGCGGTTTCTCTTGCGTGCAAAAACATCACTCCTGAGAAGGTTAAGGATTTGGAAGCGGCAAACAAGGTATTTGAGGCTGCTATTGTTTCAAAGGACGTAGTTAATATTGTGGACGCTGACGTGCAGTTCCACGACACTATCTACGCAATGACGGAAAACGACAGGCTCATTCAGATTATAAACAAGCTCAGGGAGCAGATGTACAGGTACAGACTTGAGTATGTAAAGGATGCCAGAACTCATTCAATTCTTATCAGCGAGCACAATGATATTATTCAGAAGCTCAGGGAGAAGGATGAGGAGAACGCAAAGGTAGTGATGCGCCAGCATATCCGCAATCAGGAAAAAGGAATTATCAGGCTTTTAAATAAATAAAATGTTTAGTCTGTGTTATTTTGGAAATAATCCCCATATAAAACAAATTCCGGCAAGGAGGTTTATTATGAGGAAGAAAAAACACAGACTATTTATGTTTTTTGTGATTATTGCGGCTGCGAGTGCGGCGGTTATTACATATAAAAGCAGCATGGCAGCAGAAAACAGGCTTCAGGAGGATTTAGCCCGGCAGATTATAAGATTTCATGTCAGGGCAAACAGCGACAGCGAAAGAGACCAGCAGTTGAAGCTAAAGGTTAAGGACAGGGTGGTTGAGTATCTGTCGCCGCTTCTGGAAAACTCTGAGAGTATTGAAGAGTCAAAAGAAATATTATCGCAGTCTGTTGATACGATTAAGGAGATTGCGGCCCGGGCGCTTAACGAGGAGGGCGCGGACTACAGTGTAAACGTGTATTTTGAGGAGAGTTATTTTCCGATGAAATCATACGCGGACGTTACGTTTCCTCCCGGAGTGTATGAGGCGTTCAGAATAGACATAGGAGACAGCCTCGGCAAAAACTGGTGGTGCGTGTTATATCCGCCGCTTTGCTTTGTGGATTCTTCGTGCGGTGTTCTGCCTGACGAGTCAAAACAAAAACTTAAGAATATTTTGACAGAAGATGAATATAATGCTATAACTGATACTCAGTATGTTTACAGATTTAAAATTTTGACTTTTTTGAACGACTGGCTATATGGAGGAAATTAAAATAGTTATGGATAAGAATGCACCAATAGGCGTATTTGACTCAGGTGTCGGCGGTCTGACGGTTGCAAGGGAGATTATGAGGCAAATCCCGAATGAGAGGATTGTGTATTTCGGAGATACTGCCAGACTGCCTTACGGAAGCAAATCTAAGGATAATATTATAAAGTACTCAAGACAGATTATCCGGTTTCTTCAGACAGAGAACGTAAAGGCGATTGTCGTGGCATGCAATACCGCGAGCGCGCTCGCGCTTGACGAGATGCAGCAGGAGTTTGACCTGCCGATTATAGGTGTGGTTAAGCCGGGAGCAAAGGTGGCGGCGGAGACTACAAAGAATAAAAAGATAGGTTTGATTGGTACAGACAGCAATATACGAAGCGGTGTGTATACAAAGTACATAAAATCATTGAGACCGGACGTCTGCGTATTTGAGAAGGCTTGTCCGCTTTTTGTTCCTCTTGTGGAGGAGGGCTGGCTTCACGATTCTATCACGGAGCAGGTTGCAGAGCGTTATCTGAGCGAGCTGAAGGAAAAGGAGATTGACACTCTTATTATGGGATGTACACATTATCCATTAATACGCTCGACTCTAGGAAAAATTATGGGAGATAATGTAAATCTTGT
>CASFUI010000204.1 GCA_949297565.1 uncultured Eubacteriales bacterium | reverse complement strand
GTTTACGTCACACGATGTTGTGGCTAAGCTGCGCGGTATCCTTCATATGAAAAAAATCGGTCATACCGGAACGCTTGACCCTGACGCTCAGGGAGTTCTGCCGGTTTGCGTAGGCAGAGCGACGAAGCTGTGCGGGATGATTACTGACTGGGGAAAGACTTATGAGGCGGTAATGCTGCTTGGAAGAAAGACAGATACTCAGGACATCTCGGGAAATATTGTTGAGCAGCGCAGGGTAAGCGTTGACGAGCGTATGGTGCTTGAGGCCGCCACGTCTTTTGTGGGCGGCTATGAGCAGATTCCTCCAATGTATTCGGCACTCAAGCATAACGGGAAAAAACTTTATGAGCTTGCAAGGCAGGGCATAGAGATAGAGAGAAAGCCGAGACATGTAAATATTGATTTTATACGCATAAATGAGATGAATTTGGAGGATGAGGAGAAGACAGTAACATTTACTGTCTCATGCTCTAAGGGAACTTATATCAGAACGCTTATTAACGATATAGGGGAGAAGCTCGGCTGCGGGGCGTGCATGGTAAAGCTGATAAGAACCCGTGTGGGTCGGTTTGTGATTGATGAAAGTCTCACGCTCAATCAGATTTCAGCACTGGTGCTTAAAGGAACTGTTGAAGATTATATTACTTCTGCGGACGAGCTGTTTGATTATCCTAAGCTTTTTGTGAGGGAGGAATATAACAAGCTGCTCTATAACGGAAACCGATTTATGGCAGATGCGGTTTGCGAAGAGTCCGAAATACATCATGGGCAGGACTATATTCAGGAGTGCGAGCATAGTTATATACAGGAGAACGCGCGTGAATATGAACAAGGGCAGCAGTACCGTATATATGACGCTAAAGGGGGATTTATCGGAATTTATGCGTATAGAGAAAGTTATTTTGTGCCTGTGAAAATATTTTACAGCGGAGAACGTGACGAAATGTGAGGTGGAACGGGATGGAGTATATTCACGGTGTAGAGGAGTTTAGATTTGATAAGAATACAGCAGTTACACTTGGCAAGTTTGACGGTGTACATATGGGACATCAGAAGCTTATATCCATCGTGAAAGAGAAAGCGGAGGAAAAAAATCTGCTGGCTGCGGCGTTCACATTTGACAGGATACCGCTCAGCATATGCCCGCAGAAGCAGCAGCATTTTATTACCACTAACAGTGAGCGGCGTGCTGTTATGGACAAGCTTGGTCTGGATGTTGAAATTGAGTATCCGTTCACAGAGAGCCTTATGAATACAGAGCCAGAGGATTTTATTGAGAAAATTATTATAGGCAAACTTAATGCAAAGGTTGTTGTTGTGGGAACGGATTACCATTTCGGAAAGGGAAGGGGCGGAGATGCCGAAATGCTTTTGAGCCGCGGACCTGAATATGGCTTTGAGACGGTTGTTGTGGAAAAAGAAAAGTATCAGGAGCGTGAGATAAGCAGTACATATGTGAGGGAGGAGCTTATGCTTGGACATATGGAGACAGTCAATGTCCTGCTTGGACGGCCGTACTCAATAGACGGAATTGTTTGCCCGGGAAATCAGCTCGGAAGAAAGATGATGATACCTACGATGAATATATATCCGCAGGAGAGTAAGCTTCTTCCGCCAAACGGTGTGTATGCTTCCGTTACTGTACTTGACGGTAAAGAATACGGCGGTGTGACAAATATAGGAGTAAAGCCTACAGTAAGCGATGAGTCTATGGTTGGAGTCGAGACTAACCTGTTTGGGTATGAGGGAGATGCTTACGGTAAACAGATACAGGTGAGGCTTCTTCATTTTATTCGACCGGAAATGAAATTTGAAAATATCGAGGCACTTGCAAAGCAAATGGAAAACGATGCGGAATTTTCAAAGAGTATGCTGATGCTCTAGTTTATGAAATTATGCTTGCATTTGTGTGTTCGTTGTGATATATTTACAAGGTATGTGAGCCGTTATTCAGATACAGGACACTCCGACCTGTTTCTTAGTAACCGGCGCTTATCAAAAGGAGGATATAAAATGATATCAAAGGAAAAGAAAACAGAAATTATCGCAGCATACGGAAGAAAGCCTGGAGATACAGGTTCACCGGAAGTTCAGATTGCTATTCTCACAGAGAGAATCGCTGAGCTTACAGAGCATTTAAAGACTAACCAGAAGGACCACCATTCAAGAAGAGGTCTTTTAAAGATGGTTGGTAAGAGAAGAGCTCTTCTTGAGTATTTAAAGAAGACTGATATTGAAAGCTACAGAAATCTGATTGCTCGTCTTGGAATCAGAAAGTAATTTTATGGGCGGAGTGTATTCTCCGCCTTTTTTTCGATATTTTCAGGTGCGTTAAAGCACAAATCAGATTTCTGTATAGTTTTGCCGGACAACGGCAGTTTTTCAAATAGGACAGAAGTGTTTAACCGAGACCGCTGAAAAACATATCGAATTTTTTGACGGTGTGTTTTTCAGTTGTTTCGGACGCTTCTGCTTATTGGAAAAAGGGGTAAGGGTTTACCCTGCGCATGTCAGTAATTACGGCATGTGTGAAAATTCGTGTATGTCAGCGGTGTCGGCATACGGAAATATATCTGGCGTGTCAGTAACGACGGCATGCGTAAAAATGTTTATGATTAAAATGTAAGAAGCGCCGCAGAAATGAGGAAAAATGTACAAGCAGTTTACTATGGAATTAGCCGGCAGACAGCTTATTGTCGATATTGGCAGAGTGTGTGCCCAGGCAAACGGTGCAGCCTTAATGCACTATGGTGACACAGTTGTTCTCTCGACTGCAACGGCATCAAAGGAGCCAAGAGAGGGAATTGATTTCTTTCCGTTAAGTGTAGAGTATGAAGAGAAGATGTATGCTGTTGGAAAAATACCGGGAGGCTTTAATAAGCGTGAGGGAAAGGCCAGCGAGAACGCAATTCTTACTTCAAGAGTTATCGACAGACCGATGAGACCTCTGTTTCCTAAGGATTACAGAAATGACGTTACTTTAAATAATATGGTTATGTCAGTTGATACAGAGTGTCGTCCTGAGCTTCTGGCAATG